>CAZKTB010000113.1:0-5172 GCA_964555485.1 uncultured Thiopseudomonas sp.
ATGCTGACCGTGAATGCCCTGGTGGCAGCCGATAGTGTGCTGATTCCAATGCAGTGCGAATACTATGCGCTGGAAGGGCTGACCGACCTGATCGGCAGCATCCAGCGCATCATGGAACAACTGAATCCGCAGCTGGAGATCGAAGGTATCCTGCGTACCATGCACGATCCGCGCCTGAGTCTGGCAACGGATGTTTCCACGCAATTGAAAGAGCATTTTGGCGAACAGCTGTTCAACACCATGATTCCGCGCAATGTACGGCTGGCGGAAGCACCCAGTCACGGCATGGCAGTACTGGGTTATGACAAACAATCAAAGGGCGCACTGGCCTATCTGGCTTTGGCCGGAGAGCTGACCAGACGTCAGCGGCAACGCCAGCGCAGCCAGAAGCAGTAACAGGACGAAAACATGGCAGTGAAAAAAAGGGGTTTGGGTCGCGGGCTGGATGCCCTGTTGGGCAGCAGCCCGGCCAGGCCTTCAAGCACGGCGGCTGAAGAGGTGGTAACGGAAAATATTCTGCACAGCGTCGAGCTGGACAGGATTCAGCCCGGCAAATACCAGCCGCGTCAGGACATGGACCAGGCCAGTCTGGAAGAGCTGGCCCAGTCGATCAAGGTCCAGGGTGTCATGCAGCCGATAGTGCTGCGCACCGTGGAATCCGGCAAATATGAAATCATCGCCGGTGAGCGCCGCTGGCGTGCGGCCCGTCTGGCCGGGCTTGAAGCCATTGATGCCATCATCCGTGAAGTGCCGGATGAAGCGGCGATTGCGATGGCGCTGATCGAGAACATCCAGCGTGAAGACCTCAACCCGGTTGAAGAGGCGGTTGCCCTGCAACGGTTGCAGCAGGAATACGAGCTAACCCAGCAGGAAGTGGCCAATGCGGTTGGCAAGTCGCGCGCTACGGTGGCCAATCTGCTGCGCTTGCTGGCACTGCCGGACGAAGTGAAAACACTGGTAGCACACGGTGATATCGAGATGGGTCATGCCAGGGCGATTCTGGGCATGCCGCCTGAACTACAAACGGAAACTGCCCGTCATGTGGCCGCTGAAGGCATGACCGTACGCCAGACTGAAGCCCATGTACGTGCCGTTCAGCAACCTAAACCTGTCACCGAACCCAAGCGGGAGGATCCTGATATCCGCCGTCTGGAGCAGAAGCTGGCAGAAAAACTGGGTGCCATGGTTAATATCCGTCATGGCAGCAAGGGCAAGGGGCAACTGGTGATCCGTTATGCATCACTTGACGAGTTGCAGGCGGTACTGGCAAGAATGCACTGAATGCGTGCCGAAATACCGCTTAAAATCAGACTTTAGTCGTAAAACGACAGTTAAATTGATCCTGGGTCAACCCTTGGTCATAAAAAATGACATTTGAGTTGAATGCAGAGCCTGTGCAACCTATACTCTCTGCGCAATTTTGTAGTGGCAGTGCGTAAACGCTACATGCGAGTTGAGGGATCCTTACATGGCAATCCGTAACCGGACTCCGTTCCGGCAACTGCAAGCATTTCGCATTGTCCTGCTGCAACTGATGGTCGGTATTGTGCTGACAACAGTGGCAACCCTGCTCGGCGGGGTAGTGGGTGGATACTCGGCAGCCATTGGCGCATGCATAGCCTGGTTGCCAAATGCCTGGTTCATCTACAAGGCATTCAGGTATCAGGGAGCCCGCTCGATGCCGGCGATTGTCCAGTCATTCTGGTCAGGTCTGGCAGGAAAGATGATTTTGACGGCAGTGCTGTTTGCACTGGCGTTTGTGGCAGTGCAGCCGCTAAGCGTGGTCGGCCTGTTTGCCGGCTTCGTTCTGGTCCAATTGACCGGGGCGGCGTCACTGCTGTTAATGAAAGGTTTCTAAAGCGTTATTAGCATTTGAGGCAAATATGGCAAATAGCAATGCTGAGTATATCCAGCACCACCTGCAAAACCTGACTTACGGCAAGATTGATGGCGTCTGGCGTTTTGCCCAGACTGCTGAAGAAACCGAGCAAATGGGTTTCTGGGCAATCCATGTGGACACCATGGCGATGTCCCTGCTGATGGGTTTCATCTTCCTCTACCTGTTCCGCAAGGTGGCCAAAATGGCCAACAGCGGCGTGCCTACCGGCCTGCAGGGTTTTGTCGAGGTGGTGGTCGAGTTCGTCCAGAACATGGTGCGCGACACCTTCTACGGCCGTAACCCGCTGATTGCCCCGCTGGCACTGACCATCTTCACCTGGATCCTGCTGATGAACAGCCTGAAATGGATCCCGATCGACGTCATTCCCGGCATCGCGGATGCCCTGGGTGTTCCGGCGTTCAAATACGTTCCGACCGCCGACCCCAATGCCACCTTCGGCATGTCCATCGGCGTGTTCTTCCTGATTGTTTTCTACAGTATCAAGGTCAAGGGCTTCGGCGGTTTCAGCAAGGAACTGGCCTTTACCCCGTTCAACCACTGGTCGCTGATTCCTTTCAACCTGTTCCTGGAAATCCTCGGACTGCTGACCAAGCCGTTCAGCCTGGCACTGCGTCTGTTTGGCAACATGTATGCCGGTGAAGTTGTCTTCATCCTGATTGCACTGCTGCCGTTCTGGGTACAGTGGACACTTTATGGTCCATGGGCGATTTTCCACATTCTGGTAATTCCGCTACAGGCCTTCATTTTCATGGTGCTGTCGATCGTATATCTGAGCTCAGCCCACGAAAGCCATTGACGCGCAAGAGAGCGTTAATTTAAAACTCTAAATCGTAAAACCTAAACCTGAAAACTCTAGGAGTAACTATGGAAATCGTAATCATCGCAGCTGCCATCATCATCGGTCTGGGTGCCCTGGCTACCGGTATCGGCTTTGCCATCCTGGGTGGCAAACTGCTGGAGTCCACCGCCCGTCAGCCCGAGCTGGCCCCATCACTGCAAACCAAAACCTTCATCATGGCCGGTCTGCTTGACGCCGTTCCAATGATCGGTGTTGGTATTGCCATGTACCTGATCTTCGTTGTTGCTCCATCAGTAGCTTAATCACGCGATTTCATGATTACGGCAGGCACCTTGACCTGCCGTAGGACGTTATCTTTGGATAAACAATGAAATAGCATGGGGTACATCGATGGCTATTAATCTGACGCTTTTGGGTCAATTGATTGCCTTCGCCATTTTTACCTGGTTCTGCATGAAGTTTGTATGGCCGCCGATTACGGCAGCCATGGATGCCCGCCAGAAGAAAATTGCCGAAGGCCTGGATGCAGCCGGACGTGCCGAGCGCGACCTGAAGCTTGCTCAAGAAAAAGCTGCGGAAATGCTGCGTGAAACCAAGCAGTCCGCCGCCGAGATCATTGAGAAAGCCAACAAAACTGCAAACGATATCGTAGAAGAAGCCAAACAGCAGGCACGCTCCGAGGGCGAACGACTGCTGGAAGGTGCAAAGGCTGAAATCGAACTCGAAGTGAATCGTGTCAAAGAAGATCTTCGCAATCAGGTTTCAGTGCTGGCAGTTGCGGGTGCCGAGAAAATCCTTGGTGCTACCGTGGATGCCAAGGCACACAATGACCTGGTCGAGCAACTGGCCAAAGAACTTTAAGCGAGGCAAGCGATGCTGAATATCAATACGCTTGCAAGACCTTACGCCAAAGCGGCTTTCGAGCACGCAACGGCAGCCGGACAGGAAGAAGCCTGGGCAACCATGCTGTTGCTTTCAAGCAACCTGGTCCAGGCTCCCGAAGTCGTTCAGCAACTGGGCAACCCGTCGCTAAACAAACAGGCTAAGGTCGAGTTTCTATTGCAGCTGTGCAAAAAAGAAGCGGACAAGGATTTTGCCAACTTCCTCCATGTTCTTGGAGAGAATGGCAGGCTTGAGCTGCTTCCCACCATCAACGAGCTGTTTACGGCTCTGGTTGCGGAAAAGAACCGCGCCATCGAGGTGGAAGTACAGACTGCTTTCGAATTAAGCGCTAAACAATTGAAAACACTGGCTGCCGCCTTATCAAAGCGGCTTGATCGAACCGTTCAACCCAAAGCGACTGTAAACCCCGCTTTAATTGGCGGTCTGTTTATCCGCGCTGGTGATTTGGTAATTGACGGCTCGGTCCGCGGCAAGCTGGACAAGCTGGCCGAAGCGTTGAAATCCTGATTTGGGGACATATGGCATGCAGCAACTGAACCCTTCTGAAATTAGCGAAATCATCAAGCAGCGTATTGCCAAGCTTGATGTTTCCGCGCAAGCCCGCAACGAGGGCACTATCGTCAGCCTGTCTGACGGTATCGTACGTATCCACGGCCTGGCCGATGTGATGTACGGTGAAATGATTGAATTCCCTGGCGGCATCTACGGTATGGCACTGAACCTGGAGCGTGACTCCGTTGGTGCGGTGATCCTGGGTGCTTACACCGGTTTGACCGAAGGCATGAGTGCCAAGTGCACCGGCCGCATTCTGGAAGTACCTGTCGGTAACGAACTGCTGGGTCGCGTCGTTGACGCACTGGGCAACCCGATTGACGGCAAGGGCCCGCTGGAAACCAAACTGACCGACGCGGTCGAAAAGGTTGCTCCCGGCGTGATCTGGCGTAAGTCAGTCGACGAGCCGGTACAAACCGGTTACAAGTCCGTTGACGCCATGATTCCTGTAGGTCGTGGTCAGCGCGAGCTGATCATTGGTGACCGCCAGATCGGTAAGACTGCCCTGGCAGTTGACGCCATCATCAACCAGAAAGACAGCGGCATCAAATGTGTGTACGTGGCCATCGGCCAGAAGCAGTCCACCATTGCCAACGTCGTGCGCAAGCTGGAAGAAACCGGCGCCCTGGCCAACACCATTGTCGTGGTTGCCAGTGCTTCCGAGTCTCCTGCCCTGCAGTACCTGGCTCCTTACTCCGGCTGCACCATGGGTGAATTCTTCCGCGACCGCGGTGAAGATGCCCTGATCGTGTATGACGACCTGTCCAAGCAGGCAGTGGCCTATCGCCAGATTTCCCTGCTGCTGCGTCGTCCACCAGGCCGTGAAGCCTACCCTGGTGACGTTTTCTATCTGCACAGCCGTCTGCTGGAGCGCGCATCCCGCGTATCCGAAGAGTACGTCGAGCAGTTCACCAATGGCGAAGTGAAAGGCAAGACCGGTTCCCTGACCGCGCTGCCGATCATCGAAACCCAGGCTGGTGACGTGTCTGCCTTCGTTCCGACCAACGTGATCTCCATC
>CAZKTB010000114.1:0-5167 GCA_964555485.1 uncultured Thiopseudomonas sp.
GAGATCGAGAAGGCCCATCCGGATGTGTTCAACCTGCTGTTGCAGGTGATGGACAATGGCAGTCTGACCGACAACAACGGCCGCAAGGCTGACTTCCGCCACGTGATTCTGGTGATGACCACCAACGCCGGTGCCGAGTCTTCGGCCCGGGCGTCCATGGGCTTTGCCGAGCAGGATCACAGCAGTGATGCGCTGGAGGTGATCAAGAAAGCCTTTACGCCGGAGTTCCGCAACCGGCTGGATGCCATCATCCAGTTTGGCCGCCTGAGCCCGCAAGTGCTGGCTTCGGTAGTGGACAAGTTCCTGGTCGAGCTGCAGGCGCAACTGGAAGACAAGCTGGTGCAGCTTGAAGTCAGTGCGGAGGCGCGCCAGTGGCTGGCCGACAAGGGCTATGATCCGGCCATGGGGGCGCGCCCGATGGCACGGGTGATTCAGGAGCACATCAAGAAACCGCTGGCCGATGCCATCCTGTTTGGCGAGCTGGCCGGACAGGGCGGAGTGGCCCATTTCGATGTGGAAGGTGACGGGCTGAAACTGTTCTGCGCGGTGGAGTCGGCACAGCCACTCTTACCTAGCCTTTGATGTGCTGGTGGAATATCGGAGCCCAATGGGCACCGATATTGATGACTGCAAATCCCGTGCAATAAAAAACGACCCACAGCTTGCGCTGTCGGGTCGTTTTTATTCATCCGGGTGCTGCCAGTGGCAGCCACCTGTACCTGTTAGCGGGCGCGGTAGGTAATGCGGCCTTTGCTCAGGTCATAAGGGGTCAGTTCGACACGAACCTTGTCACCGGTCAGGATGCGGATGTAGTTCTTGCGCATCTTGCCGGAGATGTGCGCGGTAACAACGTGCCCGTTTTCCAGTTCAACACGAAACATGGTGTTAGGCAGGGTGTCGATGACAGTACCTTCCATTTCGAAGCTGTCTTCTTTGGACATGCAGTCAAATCCTCAAGTGATAATAATCGCCTGTAGAAAACCTCAGGCTTAAAAAAGAGGCACATTATAACCGCTTTGCCCCAATAACCGCAAATGGTGGAAATTACTCCGCTACCGGCTGCTGTTGCCAGCGCTCGTCAATATATGACTCCAGTGGTTGATAGTCGGTTTTGTAACTCATTTTCTGGCAGTCACGAATCCAGTAACCCAGGTAAAGATAGGGCAGGCCAAGTTCACGGGCATGCCCGATTTGCCAGAGTATGGTTTGTCGGCCAAGGCTGAAGTAGCGATCGTGCGGATCATAGAAGCTGTAGACCGCCGAGAGCCCGTCGGGCAGCACATCGCTGATGGCCACCGCCAGCAGGCGGTCATCCAGGCGGAACTCGAAAAAGCGGGCAAACGGCAGTTTGTGGCCAAGGAAGTCGTTGAATTGCTGTGGCGAGGGCGGATACATGCTGCCGTCGGCATGGCGGGTGCTGATGTAATCCTGGTACAGCAGGTAGTATTCGTCGGTCAGGGCAGGTGTCTGCTCGATCACCTGCAATTGCTGGCCGCGCCTGAATGTGCGTTGCTGGCCCCGGCTGGGGGTAAAATCCTGCACTGGAATGCGTACCGGAATGCAGGCCGAGCAGGCCGGGCAGTGCGGCCGGTAAACCAGCTGGCCGCTGCGGCGAAAGCCCTGGCGTGTCAGGGTGCCAAGCAATTCGGCATCGACTGGCTGGCGCGGATCGAGGCAGGCCGACTGACTGGTTTCTGGCAGGTAGCTGCAAGGCTGCTCTTCACTCAAGAAAAATAGCAGCTCCGACAACTGCTTGCTCATGATCTGCTCCAGAACATGCCGGAAGGGCTGTCCAGATCGCGCTGCAGATACTGTTGAAATTCGCTACGGGGAATGTCGCGGGCACCAAAGCGGGCCAGATGTTCCGTCGGCATCTGGCAGTCGATCAGCCTGAAGCCGGCCTGTTGCAGATCTTGTACCAGGGTGACAAAGCCCACCTTGGATGCATCGCTCATGCGGGCAAACATGGACTCGCCAAAAAACAGCCGGCCCATGGCAATGCCGTAAAGCCCGCCGACCAGTTGTTGCCCGTGCCACACCTCTACCGAATGGGCATGACCCAGCTGATGCAGTCTGGTGTAGGCACTTTGCATGGCAGGTGTAATCCAGGTGCCGCTGTCGCTGCTGCGCGGCAGGGCGCAGGCAAGGATCACTTGCTCGAATGCGCTGTCATAGCTGATCCGGAAATGCTGCTGGCGTAGCGTCTTGCGCAGGCTGCGGGGAATGTGTAACTCGTCGGGAAACAGCACTGTGCGCGGGTCCGGTGACCACCACATCAGGGGCTGACCCTGGCTGTACCAGGGGAAGCAGCCATGCCGGTAGGCAGCCACCAGCCGTTCTGCCGACAAATCGCCGCCCATGGCCAGCAAGCCGGACGGGCTGCGCAGTGCGCGCTCCAATGGCGGAAAAGAATTTGATTGGCGGTTGATCCAGAATGACATGCAGTATCCGCAAAGGGCCGTTTTTCGCACAGGTTAGCAGAATGTCGGTGATGTTGCCGGACATGAAATAAATCTGCACAGGCCGTACAATGGCAGTCTTTTTTGACAAATTATCAATGGTATGGAAACAGGATTGAAACAGATGCATTTACCCGACAGTGCAAGCCTGGCCGGCTGGCGGCAGCAGGCGCTTCTGCGCCTGAAAGAAGGCGTGCTGATTGTGCTGGCGGCACTCTGTGTTTATTTATGGATGATTCTGCTCAGCTTTGATGCCGGTGATCCGGGCTTCAGCAGTGCGGTGACGCAGACTGCCGACATCAACAATGCCGGAGGCCGGGCCGGGGCCTGGCTGGCGGATTTCCTGCTGAGCGTGCTGGGCTATTTTGCCTGGCTGCTGCCACTGGTACTGATGCTGAAGGCGGTGCTGCTGTTTCAACATCGTTACCAGCCGTTTGGCTGGCGTCCGACGCTGTGGCTGGCTCGCTTGCTTGGCCTGGTGCTGGTGCTGGTGAGCGGTGCTGGGCTGAGCGCGCTGCACTTTGCCGCTCCCGAAGCCGGGCACGAGCATTTCAATATACTGGGTAACGAGCTGGTAAAACCGCTGGCCGGCTGGCTGGGCATGGAGGGCAGCACACTGCTGTTGCTGGCGGTATTCATGTTCGGCATCACGCTGTTCACCAATCTGTCCTGGTTCCGCATGATGGAACTGCTGGGGCAGGGTACATTACAACTGGCCGACTGGATTGGCAGTCTGGTACAGAAAGCCTGGGATGGTGTGCAAAACCGCCAGCATCGCCAGGAGCGCGAGCGTCAGCTGGACGAGCGCATGAACGAAGTGGTGGTGCCTGTTGTTACCGACAAGGTTGAGCAGCAGCGCGTGCGTGAACGCGTCATCGAGCGCGAACGCAAGCTGGAGCAGCGGGTGCAGGCCAGGGCCGCACGTCAGGAGCCGGTGGTGGAGGCCAGTGCCGGCAATAGCGGGCCGAGCAAGCGTGCACTGAAAGACAAGCAGGTACCTTTGTTTGTCGACGATGCACCACTGGACAGCCTGCCATCGCTGAGCCTGCTGGATCGCCCGGGCGAGAAAAAACAGAGCTACTCGGAAGAGTCCCTGCAGGCCATGTCGCGTCTGCTGGAAATCAAGCTCAAGGAGTTCGGTGTCGAGGTCGAGGTGGAGTCCGTGCACCCCGGCCCGGTGGTGACCCGTTTCGAGATTCAGCTGGCGCCCGGCGTCAAGGTCAGTCGCATCACCAACCTTGCGCAGGACTTGGCCCGTTCCATGGCCATGATCAGTGTGCGGGTGGTGGAAGTGATTCCCGGCAAGACCACAGTGGGTATCGAGGTGCCCAACGAGGACCGGCAAATTGTCCGTCTGGCCGAGGTGCTGGAAACCGAGACTTTCGATGAGGCCAAATCCGTAGTCACCCTGGGGCTGGGTCACGATATCGGCGGCCACCCGATTGTCGCCGATCTGGCCCGCATGCCACACCTGCTGGTGGCCGGTACCACGGGCTCCGGTAAATCGGTGGGCGTCAACGCCATGATCCTGTCGATGCTGTTCAAGTCGGCACCGGATGATGTACGCCTGATCATGATCGACCCCAAAATGCTGGAGCTGTCCATCTACGAAGGCATTCCGCACCTGCTGTGTCCGGTGGTCACCGACATGAAGGAAGCGGCCAGTGCCCTGCGCTGGTGCGTGGCGGAAATGGAGCGTCGCTACCGGCTGATGTCCAGACTGGGCGTGCGCAACCTGGCCGGTTACAACCGCAAGATCAAGGAAGCGCAGCAGGCCGGCGAGCCGCTGCTTGATCCGCTGTTTGTACGTGAGAACCCTGATGACGTGGCACCGGAGCTGGACAAGTTGCCAACCATAGTAGTGGTGGTGGACGAGTTTGCCGACATGATGATGATCGTCGGCAAGAAGGTCGAGGAGCTGATCGCCCGCATCACCCAGAAGGCGCGTGCTGCCGGTATCCACCTGATTCTGGCCACTCAGCGGCCGTCGGTTGATGTGATCACCGGTCTGATCAAGGCCAACATCCCGACCCGCATGGCATTCCAGGTTTCCAGCAAGATCGACTCGCGCACCATCCTTGACCAGGGCGGTGCCGAACAGCTGCTGGGCCATGGTGACATGCTCTATCTGCCGCCCGGTACCAGCCTGCCGATCCGCGTGCATGGCGCCTTTGTCGCCGATGAGGAAGTGCATCGTGTGGTGGATGCCTGGAAGGCGCGCGGTGCACCGGCCTATATCGAAGCGATTCTGGCCGATGCCGAGGACGATGAGCCGAGCTTTGGCGGCGAGTCCGCCGGTGGTGGCAGTGAAGATGACCCTCTGTTTGACGAAGCCGTGCACTTTGTTACCGAAACCCGCCGGGTATCGATCTCCTCGGTGCAACGCAAGTTGCGGGTTGGCTACAACAGGGCGGCCAACATTGTTGAGGCGATGGAGGCTGCCGGTGTGGTTTCTTCCGCCGGACATAACGGCTCGCGCGAGGTGCTGGCACCCCCACCAGTGCGGGATTGAGCCGAGTTTACCCCTAATTTACCCGCCAGCCATGGCGGCGGGTGGCTGTGTTGGGCAGGATATGGCCCGACATGCCAACCAATGAGGTTTTTATGCTGAAGATTTTAGGCAACCCCCTGCGCCGCTGGATGTTTGGCCTGCTGTTGGGTGCATTGACTGCACCTGTGCTGG
Source organism: uncultured Thiopseudomonas sp. (assembly GCA_964555485.1). GTDB lineage: Bacteria > Pseudomonadota > Gammaproteobacteria > Pseudomonadales > Pseudomonadaceae > Thiopseudomonas. Next base: position 5,143 of record CAZKTB010000114.1, read on the forward strand.
CCCAGCCGGCCAGTCAGCCGGAGGC
>CAZKTB010000115.1:0-2233 GCA_964555485.1 uncultured Thiopseudomonas sp.
GCTTACGTCCTTTGGGTTTGGGTTCTAATGCTGCCAGGCCACCACTATGGTACTGACGTTCCCATTTGCCAACTGCTCCCCGTTCACGAATATCAAAGAAGTATTCCGTCTGTCGCTTCGACAAACCCTCTCGCCACATGTGCTCTAGAACCATCTGCTTGAAGGCTGCACTGTGATGCGTGTGCTTTTTTCGAAGCCCTTCCACGCCATGCTGTAAATAACGGTTGATCCAGGCGCGAATGCTGGATTCGTCTAGTTCATACTGACTTGCAGCTTGGCCTGAAGTGATGTTTTGGCTCAGGCAGTGCTGCACGATACGCAGCTTAAGTTGCTCATCTGGTTGTTTACTCATAAAAACACCCCGAAGGTTGGATTGAGTGTCCAACTTTCGGGGTGCAGTTCACATGCAGCGGGATTTTTTATGGGTGAAGAACATTGCCTGACGTGACACCCGTGTCTGCACCACCCGCGTATTATGAGGCAGTACTTGGAGCAATACTGGTATCAGCTATTTTTCTCAACCGATGACGTTCACCAATACTCTGCCTTTCTGATGTCCGGCCAGAATTTTGGCAATCGCCTGGGGAGTATCTTCCAGACTGATTTCCTCAACCAGTGATTCCAGATCCATTTTCCATTGTTGTGACAGCATATCCCACATGGAAGCTTTGGCCATCAGTGGCAGCTCGACGGAGTCAACACCCAGCAAACTGGCTCCACGCAGAATGAAAGGAAAGACGTTACCGGAGAAATTGACACCGGCAGTCAGGCCGCAGCAGGCAACACTGCCGCCATAGTTGAGCGACTTGACCACGTTGAACAGCATTTCGCCACCAACGGTATCCACAGCACCCGCCCAGCGGGTTTTCAGCATGGGCCGGTCCACACCTTCATTCAGCTCGGCACGGTCTATCACTTCTGCTGCACCCAGCTCTTGCAAGAAAGGAATCTGTTCCTGCTTGCCGGTAGCAGCCACCACCCGATAGCCCAGCTGTGACAGCAGCTTGACCGCAACAGAGCCTACTCCGCCAGTAGCACCTGTTACCAGGATGTCGCCGTCATCAGGCTCCACACCCGCATCGACCAGCTTCTGTACACAAAGCCCGGCAGTAAAGCCGGCCGTACCCAAAATCATCGCCTCGCGCAGGCTGAGGCCGGCCGGACGCTTGATCAGCCAGCTGGCCGGCACCCTGATGTAATCGGCCAGACCGCCATAGGTGTTCATGCCCAGATCGTAGCCCGTGACAATTACCTCGTCGCCGGGAGCAAAACCCTCGACCGAGGAACTCTCGACCACACCCGCAGCATCAATGCCCGGTGTATGCGGAAACACCCTGGTCACGCCCCGGTTGCCGGTGGCAGAAAGGGCATCCTTGTAGTTCAGGGATGAATAATGAACACGGACCAGCACTTCGTTTGCCGGCAGCTGGTCAATGTCGCGCCGGATGACCTGCTGCGTGAACTGGGGCTCTTCAGTAACCCAAAGTGCGCGATAGGTTGTCATAGCAAATTTACCTCTTTATTCTTTTTCTTAATTCCAGAAGCCCTGCTGCAGGCGTTGCCACAGACGGGTGGTTACGCTATCTGCGGTACTGGCAGCTGCCAGCCCGATACGTTCCTGCAGGTTTTTCTTGAAGCTGTAACTGACCTGGAACACCCTGGCTTCCTGTGAGCGTTGCACCAGATACTGATCGCTGGTGCTGATTTCGTCTACTAGCTGTTTGGCCAGAGCATCAGTGCCCAGCCAGACTTCACCTGTTGCCACTGTCGGCATATCAAGTTGCGGCCGGTAACGACCAACAAAGTCCTTGAACAGATCGTGGGTGGTTTGCAGGTCCTGCAAGAACTTGGCCCTGCCCTGCTCGGTATTTTCGCCCAGAAAGGTTAACGTACGCTTATGCTCACCGGCAGTCAGCACTTCGACATCAATATCGTTCTTCTTCAGCAGGCGATGGATATTCGGCATTTGCGCGACAACACCAATCGAACCCAGCACGGCAAAGGGTGCACTGAGGATCTTGTTACCGATGCAGGCCATCATGTAACCACCGCTGGCGGCCACCTTGTCGACACAGACCGTAAGGGGGATCTCGGCATCACGGATGCGTGCCAGTTGCGACGCGGCCAGGCCATAGCTGTGCACCATGCCGCCACCGCTCTCCAGACGCACCACCACCTCGTCATCCTTGCCGGCCATGCTGAGTACGGCAGTGATTTCCTGGCGCAGGCTGTC
>CAZKTB010000115.1:2333-5140 GCA_964555485.1 uncultured Thiopseudomonas sp.
GCCACAAAACGGGCGCTTTGCAAGTCCATGGATGGGCAAAAACAAGTATTTCAAACAAACGTATGAAAATGTTTGACAGTTACCACGCCAGCCCCTAACCTTGATTCGTCAAACGCCGAAACCACGGCACTTAACCTTGGCGCCCTGGCGCAACTTCGAGAAAGGAAAATAAAATGAGCTCAGTTGCTGATCACATCAAAACCTACACCGACCGCTTCAACGCCGACGCCGCTGCTGGCGTGGATCTGGTTTTCCAGTTCAACATCGAAGAAGCAGGCAACTATTACCTGACCGTCAAGGATGGCACCTGTGATGTGCAGGAAGGCGACAATGCCGACGCCAACGTTACCCTGATCATGGACGCAGAAACCTTCGCAGGCCTGGCCAGCGGTGAAACCGACGGCATGCAGGCATTCATGATGGGCAAGGTGCGCGCCGAAGGCGACATGATGCTGGCCATGAAGCTGAACGAACTGTTCCCCGGCTAAGCGTTTCGCTTGTATAAAGAACGCAGCCTTGGCTGCGTTTTTTATTGTCTGCTGGTCAAGCGTCCGTAACCACTCAATAAACGGGCAACTCCATATCGGCGAACAAGGCGTCCCTTTCTTTCTGGTCACGGAGCTGAATCGCTTCCTGCTGAATGCGCACTGTCAGATGGGGCGCAAACTGCTCGATAAAGGCTGACATATAGCCACGCAGGAAGGTTCCGCGACGGAAGGCTATCTTGGTCACGCTGGACTCGAACAGGTGACTGGCATCCAGCACCACCAGGTCACTGTCCTGGCGCTGGTCCACCGCCATGCCGGCAACAATTCCGACCCCCAGGCCAAGACGCACATAGTTCTTGATCACGTCGGCATCGGCTGCGGTAAACACCACTTTGGGTGTCAGATTCTTCAGGCTGAAAGCCTCGTCCAGCTTCGAGCGACCGGTGAAGCCGAACACATAGGTCACTATGGGAAATTCTGCCAGTTGTTCCAGCGTCAGCTTTTTCACGCTGGCCAGCGGGTGACCCTTCGGCACCACCACACAGCGGTTCCAGCGGTAGCAAGGCATGGTGACCAGCTCCGGAAAGGCTTCCAGCCCCTCGGTGGCAATAGCAAAATCCACGGCACCATCGGCAGCCATTTCGGCAATCTGCGCCGGCGTACCCTGGTTCATGTGCAACGACACATCGGGATACTCCTGCATGAAGCTGCTGATGACAGGTGGCAGCGCATAGCGCGCCTGGGTGTGGGTGGTGGCAACAGCCAGAATACCCTCGCGCTCATTGGAGAACTCGTTGGCAATCTGCTTGATCTGTTCGCATTTGCGCAAAATCTCTCCGGCAACCTGAATCACCTGCTCGCCAGCTGCGGTAATATGTGACAGGTGCTTGCCGCTACGGGCGAAAATCTCCACCCCCAACTCGTCTTCCAGCAAACGGATCTGCTTGCTGATACCCGGCTGGGAGGTGTACAACACCTGTGCTGTAGCCGATACATTAAGTCCATTGCGGGACACTTCCCAGATATAGCGCAGCTGCTGTAGTTTCATGGTTACCTCGGGTGTATTGTTATGGTTTGTTATTGCTTATAATTATTTTCACACAAGAAAGCCAATCTTATAACGAAACTCTAAGACAGCCAAGCTCAATCATGTCCATTTGCCAACCCCTTCCCCCTTTCATCCACGAGCTTGAAGCTTGCTGGCCGTTCACAACCCGTTTGAGTGGCTGCAAACTGGTATCAGCCCGTTTCGATCCGGATGCGTTCAGCGATCAGGACATGCTCAAATATGACCTGCAGGCAAGCGGCCGCAGTCGCAAACGTCACAGTGAGTACCTGGCTGGACGTCTTTGTGCGGCAGGCGCTCTGGAAACAGGCCAACTGCCGGCGCGTGATGCCAACTCGGGCCGGCCTGTATGGCCGAATGGCTGGTGCGGCTCCATTACCCACAGCCACGGGCAGGCCGCCGCCGTAGCAGCTGCACAATCTGACTGGAAAGGGCTGGGTCTGGATATGGAGCGTTTGCTGGAAACCCAGCGTGCCCTGCGCCTGCACAGTGCCATTCTCACCAAGGACGAGCAGAACTGGCTGAATACCGGGAGCGATGACAGCGTGCCCCGGCTACTGACGCTGATCTTCTCCGCCAAGGAAAGCCTGTACAAGGCGATCAATCCGCTCACCGGCGTATATTTCGGTTTCCAGGATGCGCAGATCACCGAGTACAAACAAGACGGCCAGCTGACCCTGCAACTGCTGCGCGACCTGTCTAATGAGTATCGCAGCGGTATGGAGTTTCCCTGCCTGTGGGCCTCTTTCGGCCACGGCATGCTGACACTGGTTTATCTGGCTGCCTGATCAACTCTGATTTGCAGCAAGAACAGCTCGTGCCCTGGCACTGCTGTAGGTCCGGATTTATCCGGACAAAGCCCGACTCTGCCGGACCATGGAGCTCATGCACAAATGAACTCGCGCATCCTTTCCTGCCACCACTCACCAATACCGCACATGTCCGAATAAATTCGGACCTACAGGTGGTCAAGGACTGGATGTGATGAACAACGCACCCCGCAATACAACTGACACCTGAATGCCCTTCAGCCACACACGAAATGTAGAAACCTGCACAGCGACAGCAGCCCGGCATAGCCGGGCCAATCCCTCCCCAACGCCCGGGTGTATCGGCAGGGTGGCAGAGGCCGAAGCCGGGCATCAGCAACAGGGACGAAGCTCTGCTTCGGCACTGGCAGCGTAGCCTGGCGTAGCGCCTCTGCCACCCTGCCACACCAAAGGCAAAAACATCAAAAAACATCACCCGGTACA
>CAZKTB010000116.1:0-5085 GCA_964555485.1 uncultured Thiopseudomonas sp.
ATGGATGGCGGAAATGCAGTTTTTGCAGGAGCAAAAAACTGCCCTGGCGGCACAGGCTTTACTCCGCCACATCCGGATGCTTGTCGCAGGCACTGTGCAAGCCGCAATCTTTTGGGGTGGGTGGGGAAAAGCAAAAGCAGCTCGACACTGTGCAGATCGCAATCTTCTTGAGTGGGTAGGAAGAAGCGACAGCAGCCCGGCGCAGCCGGGCCCCTCTCCCTCCAACGCCACGGTGTTGCATGGGTGGTGGGCTGGCTGTCGGTAAAGCCTTGGTCGCCATGGATGGCGACCGGGAGCCTACATGGACGTACTTGCGGCGTCTTTACCGACAGTCTGCCCACCAACTCCGCACACCAAAGGCAAAACCTCTCCATTCGCCCCAGCAACACCTAAGGCAAAATCCTTCCTTTCACCGCCTACACTTAAGGCAAAAATCAACCGCTCCTTTAGTCTTTATGATAGCCTGCAAACAGTTACACCAATCCATCTACAGGAACATCCCTGTTAAGGAAGTAAGTAATGGCACTCATAAGCTTTCTCGGCGCCGCCCGCCAGGTCACAGGCTCTTGCTACCTGATCGAAACCCACGACAAGAAGCTGATCCTGCTCGAATGCGGCATGCAGCAAGGCGGCAGTCATAACGACAATGACGAAGGCAACGGCAACCGCAGCCCCTTTGAATTCAACCCCGAACATCTGTCGGCGGTCATCATCTCCCATGCCCACATCGACCACAGCGGCTTGCTGCCGCGGCTGGTAGCCGAAGGCTATCGTGGCCCGGTTTACGCTACCGAAGCCACCAGCGAGCTGCTCGAGATCATGCTGATGGATGCGGCCCACATCCAGGAAAAGGATACCGAGTGGGAAAACCGCTGGCGTGCGCGTCGCGGCAAGCGTGCCATCAGCCCCATTTACGTCAGCAGCGACGCCGAGCGTGTCCTCAAGCAGCGTCGCCCGGTCGATTATGACGAGTGCGTACAGGTTGTTCCCGGTGTCGAGCTGAAATTTCATGACGCTGGCCACATCATCGGTTCATCAATCGTCGAGCTGACATTCAGGGAACCCAACAAAAGTACCCGCAAACTGGTGTTCTCCGGTGACCTGGGCAGCTCATGCTCGCCCCTGATGCCGGACCCTGTCATTCTGAAAGAAGCTGATGTGGTGTTGATGGAGTCAACCTACGGCGACCGTGATCACCGTTGCAACGAAGACACTCTGGACGAGCTTGCCGAGATCCTGCAGCAGGCACATAAAGACGGCGGCAACGTGATGATTCCGGCTTTCTCCATAGGCCGGACCCAGGACATCCTGTTCCATCTGGGCCGTTTCTACCAGGAAGGCCGGCTGCCGCAGCAAGTGGTCTTCCTCGACAGCCCAATGGCCATACGGGCCAACCAGGTATACAACAACCATCGTGATGACTTTGATGCGAAAAACCTTGCAGTATTGCGCGAACACAACTTTTCCAAAGATGACTGGCTGCCAATCCTGCGCCTGACCCCCAGTGCCGACGACTCCATGGCAATCAACCGCATCAAGAGCGGAGCCATCATCATTGCCGGTAGCGGCATGTGTAACGGCGGTCGCATCGTGCATCACTTCAAGCACAGCCTGTGGCGATCAGACTGTCACCTGATCTTTACCGGCTTCCAGGCCCGCGGTACCACCGGACGTGCCATTGTTGACGGCGCCGAATCGGTAAAAGTACTGCGTGAACAAATAGTAGTGCGGGCCAAGGTCCATACCCTGGGCGGCTTTTCCGCCCACGCCGGCCAGTCACAGCTGGTGAACTGGGCCAGCCAGTTCGAGACCAAGCCCGAAATTTACCTGGTGCACGGCGAACTGGATAAAATGGAAATCCTGCAGGGTATCCTGGAAGAAAAACTGGGTCGTCCGGTACAGATTCCGGAGCATGGCGACCGTATCGCGATTTAAGGAGTAAACATGGCAAACCATACCGATGAATATCTCGAGCGCCAGTATCTGGTCAGCACGTTCGATGTTGCCGATCGCATTGATGCGCTGCTGGAAGCAGCGGTGCCTCCCAACAGCCCGAATGCCAAGCTGTATCGTGAAATGATGCTGACCGTGGCGCGCATGGCCGAGGCCGACCGTAGCCGCTGGGACGCAAAAATCATGATGCAGACCCTGCGGGAAATGGAAGCATCCTTTGACCTGCTCGACCGCTTCAAGCGTCGCCGCAAGGTTACCGTGTTCGGTTCGGCACGTACCGAGCCGGAGCACCCGCTATACCAGCAAGCCAAGGAGCTGGGCGAGATTCTGGCCCGTCACAACCTGATGGTGATCACAGGTGCCGGTGGCGGCATCATGGCTGCTGCTCACGAAGGAGCCGGACCCGACAGCAGTCTGGGTCTGAACATTGTGTTGCCCTTTGAACAGGGTGCCAACGCCACCATGCAGGCACGCAATAGCCAGCTGTTGACGTTCCACTTCTTCTTCCTGCGCAAGCTGTTCTTCGTCAAGGAAGCCGATGCCCTGGTGCTTTGTCCGGGCGGTTTCGGCACCCTGGATGAAGCCTGGGAAGTGCTGACCCTGATACAGACAGGCAAGAGCCCGCTGGTACCCATTGTGCTACTTGATGTGGAAGGTGGCACCTACTGGGACAAGTGTCTGGAGTTCATGCAGGAAGAAATGGTCGACAAGGGCTATATCCTGCCGGAAGACATGCAGCTGATGCGCCTGGTGCGCAGCCCGCAGGAGGCTGGTCAGGAAATCGCCCGCTTCTATGCCAACTACCACTCGACCCGCTGGTATGGCAGCAAGCTGGTCATTCGTACCAACCACCGTCTGACCGAAGATGCGCTGGCGCACCTGAACGAACACTTTGCCGACATCTGCACCAACGGTGGCTTCAAACAGATGCAATACTGCCAGGAAAAACACCGGGAGCCGGAGTTCTGCAACCTGCAGCGTCTGGAGTTTGCCTTCAACGCCCGCGATCTTGGTCGCTTGCGCCTGCTGGTGGACTACATCAACCTGCCGGAAAACTGGCAGAAATAATCCGTTTATCCCTGCCACAACAAAAACGCCCCAGCCAATTGGCTGGGGCGTTTTACTTTGTAGCTACAAGCAGTCAGCGTCAGCGACTCAGGCTTCAGCCTCGACGGTCTCCGCTGCAGCTCGCAGTTTTTCCGGCTTGATCAGGAAGTGTGCCAGTGCTGGCAGCAGCCAGATGGCGCCAAACATGTTCCACAGGAACATGAAGGTCAGCATCAGTCCCATGTCGGCCTGAAACTTGATCGCGGAGAAGATCCAGGTGGCTACACCAATGGCTAGACAGACGCCCGTGAAGAACACAGCTTTACCGGTGGACTTCAATGTCTGGTAGTAGGCTTCTTGCAGCGGCAGCCCCATGCGCAGGAAGCTTTCCAGGCGGCTGTAAATATAGATACCGTAGTCGACACCAATACCCACACCCAGTGCAATGACCGGCAGGGTGGCAACTTTAACGCCAATATCCAGATACGCCATCAGGGCATTGCCCAGCACCGAAGTCAGTACCAATGGCAGGATTACACAGGCCGTGGCTGCCAGCGAGCGGAAGGTCAGCAGACACATGAAGATCACTGCCGCATAAACAGCAATCAGCATCTTGATCTCGGATGCGGCAATCACTTCGTTGGTGGCCGCTTCAATACCTGCGTTACCGGAGGCCAGCAGGAACTGGTATTCATCAGTGTTGCGCTCGGCAGCAAAGTCCTCAACCGCGTTGACTGCGGTGGTCAGGGTCTCGGCACGGTGGTCTTCCAGGAACACCAGTACCGGCGCCAGTGAGCAGTCGGAGTTATACAGCGAGTCGGCACGGGCAATGGAGTTGTTCAGTACATGCGGGTTACGCGACAACGCTTCCCACTTGAGGTTGCCCTCGTTCATGCCCTTGATCACCTGTTTGGACACTGTGACCATGGAAATCACCGACTGTACACCCGGCGTGTTTTCCATCTTCCAGGTCAGGTCGTCCATGGCTTCCATCACCGGATAGCGCGAGCAGGACTCGGCCGCGGTTTTCACCATGACCACCAGCACGTCGGAGCTGGTCGAATAGTTCTGGATGACAAAATCGTTGTCCAGGTTGTAGCGCGATTCTGGTCGCAATTCGGGTGCACCCTGGTCCAGGTCACCGATCTGCAGGTTCTGGCCATACCAGAGGCCGAAACTTGCCGCGGCAATCGCCAGCACCACGGAAACCGGAGCCACCTTGCCGCTGGCAAAACTGGACATGGTACGCGCCAGTTTGCTTTCACGCTGATCAAAGTTGCGGCTGTATTCCAGCGCTTTCTTGCCCAGTCCCAGGTAGGAAACCACCACCGGCAGGAAAATCAGGTTGGTCAGGATGATGACGGCAACACCCACGGAAGCACCAATGGCCAGCTCGCGGATTACGCCGATGTCGATCAGCAACAGAGTGATGAAACCGACCGCATCGGAGCAGAGCGCCACCATGCCGGGTACAAACAGCTGACGGAACGCCATGCGTGCGGCACTCAGCGGGTTGACCGAATGGCTGGAAGAGATCGCAATACCGTTGACCACCTGCACACCATGGGAAATACCGATGGCAAATACCAGGAAAGGTACCAGCATTGAATAGGGGTCGATGCCAAAACCCAGCAGGTTGAGCAGGCCCAGCTGCCAGCCCACTGCAATCAGCGTGGTAAACAGCACCGCCAGTGTGCTGCGGACACAGCGGGTAAAGCGCAGCAGCAGCACAAAGGTGATGCCCAGCGCCACGGCAAAGAACATTGCTACACCGATCAGGCCGTCAATCAGGTCGCCAACTTTCTTGGCAAAGCCGATGATGTGAACCTTGATGTTCGGATTCTGCTGTTCGTATTTTTCGCGAATATGCTCTTCCAGCTGGTGGGAGAATTCACGGTAGTCCAGCTGCAACAGACGGCTCTGGTCATCCGGATCCGGAAAGACTTCCAGCAAAGGAATCTCGACGATGCTCGACTTGAAGTTGTTGGCAACCAGGCGGCCCACCTGCCCCGACTTGAGGATGTTGCTACGCAACTCTTCCAGGCTTTCAGCAGAGCCGTCATAGGTCTGCGGAATCACTTCGCC
>CAZKTB010000117.1:0-5019 GCA_964555485.1 uncultured Thiopseudomonas sp.
TGTTGAAGCTTTGCACGCCGATCGACAGCCGGTTGATGCCCAGTTCGCGGTAGGCAGAAAACTTGTCCTGCTCGAAAGTGCCGGGGTTGGCTTCCAGCGTGATTTCTATATCCGGCTGCCAGCCGATACGCGCCTGAATGCCATCCAGCAAACGCTTGAGGGCCTCGGCAGAAAACAGGCTGGGTGTACCGCCGCCAATGAAAATCGATTCCAGTGGCCGGCCGGCTGCCAGCGGCAGATCCTGCTCCAGATCCTGCAGTAGTGCATCAACATAGGCCTGTTCCGGCAGGCTGGACGGTGCCTTGTGCGAGTTGAAGTCACAGTAGGGGCATTTGCGGATGCACCAGGGAATGTGTACATACAGAGCGAGAGGCGGAAGCAGGGGCAGGGGGCGGCGGCTGTCGGTGGTAAGGAGTTGATTCATTTTTATTCTGTCATCTGCGTTGCGTGCTGCTTGGGAGGGTTTTTTTGGCTGCGGTGTTGCTGGTGGGTGTTTGGTTTTTGGTTGCAGTGTAGCTGGCGGGGTGAGGCACTCCGCAAAGCTACGCTGCCAGTCCCGAAGCAAGCTTCGAGCCTGTTGCTGATGCTTTGCTACGGCCTCACTCCACCAGCGGATACTGCTTGCCGTTTGAGGGAGAGGTGGCCCGGCTACGCCGGGCTGCTGTCGCTACCTGCGGCACAGTCCTGTTGTTTGGCACAGGCTAGCTGCCATTTGCACGACATGTTTGCTGTCATTCTGCGCGCAGCGAAGCGAAGTTGCAGAATCCATGTTGTCGGAAAATACTGGACTCTGCGACTCCGCGCAGGGTGACGGTGTGGTAGATAGGGTTCAGTGTAATGTGCGAGCTGAAAATGTATGACATGCCACATTTCGTTGTCATTCTGCGCGCAGTGAAACGGAGTCGCAGAATCCACGCTGTCTGTAAGTCTAGACACCGCGACAGCAGTCCGGCATAGCCGGACCCTCTCTCCCCCAACGCCAAGGTGTAATGCAGAGCCGGGGGAACCGGAGTAACGCCTTAGCGCCATGAGCGCCGCAGGCGATCGTGGCAGCGCAGCGTTACGTAGTGTTCCACCGGCTCTGCCACGCACACCGGCAGGTAAAAAACCTTTATAAGCCCAGCCGCTGCCTGAATTGCAGCATGGCCAAAGCCCGATGACTGATGCGGTTTTTCAACTCAGGAGAAAGCTCGGCACTGCTACAACCATGCTCTTCCACCCAAAACAGCGGATCATAACCAAAGCCATGTTCACCCCGGGCAGCATGCAAAATGCGACCCCGCCAAAGCCCTTCACAGACAACCGGCAGTGGATCTTCGGCATGCTGTACCAGTGCTAAGGCACAGACAAACTGCGCACCACGCTGGGCATCGGGCACATCCTTCAGCACCTCAAGCAGTTTGGCGTTGTTGGCCGCGTCATCACCGGTGCCGGAGTAACGGGCCGAGTGAATACCGGGCGCGCCGCCGAGAAAGTCCACTGCCAGGCCGGAGTCGTCGGCCAGTGCCGGCAGGCCGGATACGTGGGCGGCGTGACGGGCCTTGAGAATGGCATTTTCAATGAAGGACAGGCCGGTTTCTTCTGGCGCTTCACTGCTGAACTCCGCGACCGAGCGCACCTGAAAGCGGTCGCCCAGCATGGCCTGCAGTTCCTTCAGTTTGCCGGCGTTATGGCTGGCGAGAACGAGAGTGTTCATAGATCGGGAAAGACTTCCTGGTTGAATTTCAGGCTGTGGCTCTTGTTTTCGCCGTCCACCAGCTTGATATCGAATTTCAGCAGCTCGCGGCTGTCGATCGGGAACTGGGCAATGTAGTACACCGCATCGCCTTCGTCGATTTCACGAAATTCCAGGATTTTGATCTGACCGAGCAGGTTGGTCATGCTGCCGCTGACAGTGCTTTTTTCGCCCTTGCCGTTACGCAGCGGCGAGACGTTCAACACGGCAATGTTCTTGCCACGCTCCAGACCGCTGGCCTTGGCTACGGCCGGCTGCAGAAAGCTTGAGTTGAAGACGATGTAGTGGATGTCCAGTTCACCCGAGGTGATTTTTTGTCCGGCAGCGGCACTCAGACTGAATAGCAGGGCAGCGGCCAGGGTAACGAGTTTGCGCATGTGCAAAGTCCTCCGTTAGGCGATTTTGACAGGATTGCGGGTGACGCGGTAAATGCCGATCTCACCCAGCAGGTTGGGCCACAGCTTGCTGCCCAGATGATCGCGGTGCTGGTTGTCCACGGCCAGGCGGTCGAGCACCTGCATCTGCATCTCTTTGCACAGGGCTTCGAAGTCCTTGAAGGTGCAGAAATGGATGTTGGGCGTGTTGTACCAGGTGTAGGGCATGAAATCCGATACCGGCATGCGTCCGCGCGTGGCCAGATACCAGCGGCAGCGCCAGTGGCCGAAGTTGGGGAAGGTGATGATGCAGGTGCGGCCCACACGCAGCATTTCCTGCAGGATGCGGTCGGGGTAATGCACCACCTGCAGTGCCTGGGTCATCACCACCACGTCGAAACTGTTGCTGGCGAAGTTGCCCAGCCCCAGGTCAAGGTTCTGCTCGACCACGTTGACGCCCTTTTCGATGCAGGCGTTGATCTTGTCCGGGTCGATTTCCAGGCCGTAGCCGGAAACGTTCTTGTGTTCCTTGAGCCAGGTCAGCAGTTCGCCGTCACCGCAGCCAAGGTCCAGCACACGGCTGTTTTCGGGAATCCATTGCTGGATGATTTCCAGATCGGCTCTCATGTCAAATCTCGATACGGTTCATGTAGCTGGAAAACGCCTGCAGATAGCGCGGGTGCGGAATCAGGAAGGCGTCGTGGCCGTAGGGCGCGTCAATGTCGACGTAGCTGACTTCCTTGCCGGCGGCGATCAGGGCGTTACTGATTTCCTGCGAGCGTTCCGGCGAGAAACGCCAGTCAGTGGTGAAGGAGATCAGGTAGTAGCTGGCGCTGACATTGGCAAAGGTCTGCGCCAGGTTGCCGCCATGTTCGGCAGCCGGATCAAAGTAGTCCAGCGCCTTGGTCATGATCAGGTAGGTGTTGGCATCGAAACGGGTGGAAAACTGCTCACCCTGATAGCGCAGATAGCTTTCCACCTGAAACTCGACATTGTTGACGTCGAAGTTGAGTTGTTCGGTTTTCAGCTCGCGGCCAAATTTCTGGCCCATGGAGTCGTCCGACAGGTAGGTGATGTGGCCGACCATGCGTGCCAGTTTCAGGCCGCGGCGGGGCAAGGTGTCGTGCTCAAGGAAGTGGCCGTCGTGGAAATCCGGATCGCTGATGATGGCCTGACGGGCAACTTCATTGAAGGCGATGTTCTGCGCACTCAGGCGTGGTGCCGAAGCGATGGCAACGCAATGGCGTACACGCTCCGGGTAGTCGATGCTCCATTGCAGGGCCTGCATGCCGCCAAGACTGCCGCCAATCACTGCGGCCCACTGCTCGATACCGAGACGGTCGGCCAGCCGGGCCTGGCTGAGTACCCAGTCCTGTACGGTCATCATCGGGAAGTCGGAGCCGTAGGGCTTGCCGGTTTCCGGGTTGATGCTGGCCGGGCCAGTGGAGCCGTTACAGCCGCCCAGGTTGTTCAGGCTGACCACGTAAAAACGATTGGTGTCGATGGGCTTGCCGGGGCCAATGCAGGCTTCCCACCAGCCGGGCTTGCGATCGTCTTCGCTGTGATAACCGGCAGCATGATGATGTCCGGACAGCGCATGACAGATCAGCACCGCATTGCTGCGGGCTTCGTTCAGCGTGCCATAGGTTTCATAGACCAGCTCGAACTGGTCCAGTTGGCGGCCGCAAGCCAGTTCCAGCGCGGCAGTAAAGTGCGCCACCCTGGGGCTGACCAGTCCAACGGAATCTTCGGGAAAAACGCGGGACACCGGATGCTCCATGCGTGAAAGTTAGAGTTTGCAACAGCCTGTCGGCTGCCGTATCTGGCCGTGCCTGATGCTCTGCGGGCAGCCTGCAAAAGACTTTCCGACCGTCCCGGAACAGCTGTACTTAGCTGCCCGAGGGCCGGTCAATGTCGGCCGGCCATTGTACAGGATTCTGGATGCGCACGCGCTTTTGCCGGCTCAGGTCGCCGCTTTCGATACAGATGGCGTTGCGTGGTACGGCAAACAGCTTGCTCAGAAAGCGGATCAGCTCGGTATTGGCCTTGCCGTCCACCGGCGGAGCCTTCAGACGGATCTTCAGGCGGTCTCCGTGTTCGCCGGCCAGCTCGCTGCGTCTGGCACCGGGCTGGATGTGACATAGCAACACCAGATCGGTGCCATCAAGTCGGGCGTAGCTGCTCATGGCTTACATGAAGGGGCTGATGATCGCCGGCATGCGCGCCATTACAGCAAGGTTGGCAATGACGAACTTGTCCAGCAGGTTCAGCGCCAGAAAGGCAAAGATCGGCGAGATGTCGATGCCGCCCATGTCGGGAATGAAGCGGCGAATGGGCGACAGCACGGGCGCACATACCTGGTGCACCAGTTCGACCGCCGGGTGACGGCTGCCCTGGGCCACCCAGGACAGGATCACGCTGATGATCAGGGCAAAGAAGAAGATCTTCACGAACAGGCTGGCCAGGCTGATCAGGCACCAGACGGCCAGTATCGGCAGGGCGGATACCAGCTCGGCACTGGATGCGCCGGCAATCAGCAATATTGCCAATGACAGAGCCATGTGCACCAGCAGGGCCAGTACCAGTGAGGCGAAATCGATACCGCCAAGGCCGGGCACAATGCGGCGCAGCGGCAGCAGCAGGGGCTGGGTGGCCTTGACCACGAACTGGCTCAGCGGGTTATAGAAGTCGGCGCGTACCAGTTGCAGTACAAAGCGCAGCAGTATCAGCAGGATGTAAAGCTGTCCCAGGGTTTGCAGGACGTAAATCAGGGCTTGGGGACCGGACATGGGTATCTCTTATATGGGTATGTTGTCAGCAAGCGGATACATTAGCCTTTCAGCAGGGGTGTTGGCCAGTTTTGATGCGAGGTAGTGCTGAATGTTCCGCAGTGCCATGCATGATACAAGC
>CAZKTB010000118.1:0-4981 GCA_964555485.1 uncultured Thiopseudomonas sp.
TTCATCAGCCACTTCGACTTCATGCCCGACCGCCTGCTGACCCGAGCCTTCGACCTGGGCGACATCTTCGGCCAGATGTACCTGAAAACCGAGGGTCTGTACTCGACCGCCATCGGTGCATCGGTCACCTTCATCTTCCTCTTTATCCTGTTTGGTGCCTTCCTGGCCAAATCCGGCATGGGCCAGCTGTTCAACGATCTGGCCATGGCACTGGCCGGCCACAAACAGGGTGGCCCGGCCAAGGTGGCGGTGATTTCCAGCGGCTTCATGGGCAGCATCAACGGTACCGCCGTGGCCAACGTGGTGGGTACTGGCGCCTTTACCATCCCGCTGATGAAAAAGATCGGCTATGACAAGAACTTTGCCGGCGCGGTCGAGGCTAGTGCCTCGGTCGGTGGCCAGATCCTGCCGCCGATCATGGGAGCCAGTGCCTTCATCATGGCCGAAACTACAGGCGTCAGTTACGGCAGCATTGCCCTGGCCGCGCTGCTGCCTGCCCTGCTCTACTATCTGGGCGTGATTGCCCAGGTGCACTTCTGTGCCGGCCGGGAAAACCTCAAGGGTATCCCCAAGGCCGATCTGCCGCGGGTGATGGAAGTGCTCAAGGAACGCGGTCACTTGCTGATCCCGATCATTGCGCTGGTAGTGCTGCTGTTCAAGTCGGTGCCGGTCAGTTTTGCCGCCTTCTACACCATCGTCATAACCATCATTGTCAGCAGCCTGCGCAAGAGCACCCGCATGTCGATCAGCGACATCTTCGAGGCCATGGCCGATGGTGCGCGCCAGTCCCTGGCAGTGATGGTGGCCTGTGCCGTGGTCGGCATCATCATTGGTGTGGTCAGCCTGACCAGCTTCGGTAGCGTGATGACCTCGTCCATCATGAGCATAGGTGCCGGCTCGCTGATGCTGACCCTGGTATTCACCATGCTCGCCTCGATGATTCTTGGCATGGGCCTGCCGTCCATTCCGGCCTACATCATCACCGCCACCATGGCCGCTCCGGCGCTGGCCAACTTCGACATTCCGGTGCTGGTTGCCCACATGTTCGTGTTCTACTTCGGCCTGTTTGCCAACATCACTCCGCCGGTGGCACTGGCTGCCTTCGCCGGAGCCGGCATTGCCGGCGGGGATCCCATGCGTACCGGCTTCATTTCGCTGCGTCTGGCACTGGCCGGCTTCATCGTGCCCTTCCTGTTCGTCTACAACCCGGCCATGATGATGCTCGATGTCACCGGCCTGCCAATGAATGCCCGCGAATTCCCGCTGCCGCCGGTGTGGGACATCATTTCCATCAGCTTCACTTCGATTGTCGGCATCATTGCCCTGGGTGCTGCGGTGGAAGGCTACCTGAAGAGCAACCTGAGCATACCGGTGCGGCTGATACTGGCGGCCGGTGCACTGATGATGATCATTCCGGAAACCTTCAGCGACATTGCCGGCATGGTGGTAGTAGGTCTGGTTGGCGTCTGGAGCTGGCGCAGTGCCGGGCAGGATGTGAGCTCCAAGCAACTGTAGGGCCGAATTTATTCGGACATCTGCGCTATTGATGAACAATAGCAGGAAGAGGTGTGCGATCCCATTCGCACAAGAGCCCTATAGCCCGGCAAAGCCGGGCTTGTCCGGACAAATCCGGACCTACAATGACACAGGTGGCCCTCAGCCAGGCAGAAAACTCAGCACCAGTGGCAACGTCAGCGCTGCCAGCAGCGTTTGCATGGTAATGATGCCAGCCATGAGTTCGCTGTCGCCCCTCATCTGACGAGTCAGGATGTAGGCGGTTGGTGCCGTCGGCAAGGCAAAGAAGATGATTACCAGGGCTGCGGCCTGCGCCGGCATGCCCAGCAGCCAGGCCAGCAGTGCGATGGCAAAAGGAATGACAACAAGCCGGGCCAGGCTGCTCAGCAACATCACAGCACGCTCGTCCACCAGGCGCGCCGGCTGCAGGGCTGCACCAACACAGAGCAGGCCCAGTGGCAGACTGCCGGCACCCAGCATGCGTACCAGATTGTCACTGCCCAGCGGCAAACCGATACCGGACAGGTTGAGCAGAATGCCCAGCAAGCAGCCCTGAATCAACGGGTTTTTCAGAATCGGACGTGCCATTTGCCAGGCAGACAATTGCTGACCGGAGGCCAGAGCCCAGACCGACAGCAGGTTCAATACAGGAATCTTGATGGCCATGATGATGGCGGCAATGGCCAGCCCCTGTGTTCCATAGAGTACGCTGATAGTGGCCAGTCCCAAGTAGGTATTGAAACGCAGTGCACTCTGGGCCACTACGCCAAAACGGGATGCAGGCCAGCCATGTCGGCGACGCAACAAAAGCAGCAAACACCAGATAAGCAAAACGCCAAGCAGGGCTAGCAAGGCTATTTTTGGCAGTTCGGGACTGAAAAACGGGGCACCGGCCATGCTGCCGACCAGCAGTGCCGGAAACAGCAAAAAATAGTTCAGCCGTTCTGCCCCATCCCAGAAACCCTGATCAAAAAAACGCCCGCGCCGCAGCAGGTAGCCAAACAGGATCAGGCCGAAAATCGGCCACAGGGCTAGCAAAACATCGAACATGGCTTCTCCGCTGCGAATGGTATAAGGATATGCAAAATACAGAAGGTGTCAGCCTAACGGCTTGCGCAAAATTTTGCCATCAAGCGCTTCGGCCTGGCGGTTTTGCTGCCCAATGCAGCGTCTTGTTACAAACGATTACAGACTTTCAGGCCAAAGCCTGATCAAATGTGACTCGCCGTCCACCAGTTCAGTCTATGTTCACTAGTAGCAATAAAGCTGTACACAAAATACTGCGAGAACCGCTACAGGCATCTTAAGTTCTATGGATTTGCCTGCGGCTTTATCGCTAACATGATGCGGTTATCGGGCCATGACCCGAAACCCGAAAAACCAGACATCCCCTTTTGCAAAGCGCACAACGAGGAGCAAGCATGAGCAAACAGAATTCATTTACCTACGAAGAGCTACTTAAATGCAGCCGTGGCGAGCTCTTCGGCCCGGGTAATGCGCAATTGCCTGCACCCAACATGCTCATGATCGACCGTATCGCGCACATCTGTGATACCGGTGGAAAGTTCGGCAAGGGTGAAATTGTCGCCGAGCTCGATATCAACCCCGATCTGTGGTTTTTCGGTTGTCACTTCGAAGGCGATCCTGTCATGCCCGGCTGCCTGGGCCTTGACGCCATGTGGCAGCTGGTCGGTTTCTACCTGGGCTGGCAGGGCAACCCCGGCCGTGGTCGTGCGCTGGGCTCCGGCGAAGTCAAATTCTTTGGCCAGGTATTGCCTACCGCCAAGAAAGTCACCTACAACATCCACATCAAGCGCACCATCAACCGCTCACTGATCCTGGCCATTGCCGACGGCACAGTCAGCGTTGACGGGCGTGAAATCTATAGCGCCGAAGGCCTGCGTGTAGGCCTGTTTACTTCTACTGATTCTTTTTAAGGGATAGAGTGTATGCGTCGTGCAGTTATTACCGGTATTGGCATTGTTTCCTGCATTGGCACGGACAAGGCCACAGTAACTGAAAGCCTGCGTACCGGACGCTCCGGTATCCGTTTCAATCCATCCTATGCCGAGGCCGGACTGCGCAGCCAGGTTTCCGGTTCGGTAGACATCGACCTGAATGAGCTGATTGACCGCAAGGTCCTGCGCTTCATGGGTGACGCTGCCGCGTTTGCCTATCTGTCCATGCAACAGGCAATCGAAGACAGCGGCCTGTCCGAAGATCAGGTATCCAACCCGCGCACCGGCCTGATTGCCGGCTCTGGCGGAGCCTCCACCCAGAACCAGATGGAAGCCATTGATACCCTGCGCGAGCGTGGCGTCAAGCGTGTCGGCCCCTATCGCGTAACCCGCACCATGGGCAGCACTGTTTCCGCCTGTCTGGCCACCCCATTCAAGATCAAGGGTGTCAACTACTCGGTATCCTCGGCCTGTGCCACCAGTGCCCACTGTATCGGCCAGGCGGTCGAACAAATCCAGCTGGGCAAGCAGGACGTGGTCTTTGCCGGTGGCGGTGAAGAGGAGCACTGGAGCCAGAGCTGCCTGTTCGATGCCATGGGTGCCCTGTCCACCCAGTACAACGAAAGCCCCGAGAAGGCCTCCCGTGCCTATGACGCCAGCCGTGACGGTTTCGTGATTGCCGGCGGTGGCGGCATGGTGGTGGTTGAAGAGCTGGAGCATGCGCTCAAGCGTGGCGCCAAGATCTATGCTGAAATCGTTGGCTATGGTGCCACCTCTGACGGTTATGACATGGTCGCACCAAGCGGTGAAGGTGCCGAGCGCTGCATGCAGCAGGCCATGGCCGACGTTGAAGGACCAATCGACTACATCAACACCCACGGTACTTCCACCCCGGTTGGTGACGTTGCCGAGCTGAAGGCCATTCGCGCCGTATTCGGTGACAAGGCACCAAAAATCAGCTCCACCAAGAGCCTGACCGGTCACTCGCTGGGTGCCACCGGCGTACAGGAAGCCATCTACTCACTGCTGATGATGGAGAACGACTTCATCGCCGGCTCTGTCAACGTGGACGAACTGGATGAGGCTGCCAAGGACCTGCCAATTGTCTGCAAGACCGAGGAAGGCGTGAAGCTCGACACCATCATGAGCAACAGCTTCGGCTTTGGCGGTACCAACGCCACCTTGGTGCTGAAGCGCTACGAAGGCTGATTCAAGCCTTCAGCAAGAACAAAAATCCCGCTGCATGCAGCGGGATTTTTTATGGGTGGAGAACATTGCCTGGCGTGACACCTGTGCCTGCATCACTCGCGTATGAGGCAGAACCTGGAGCTGCACAGGTATCAGCTACTTTTCTCAACCGATGACGTTCACCAATACTCTGCCTTTCTGATGTCCGGCGAGGATTTTGACAATTGCCTGGGGCGTATCTTCCAGACTGATCTCCTCGACCAGTGACTCCAGATCCATCTTCCACTGTGCTGACAGCATGCCCCACATGGAAGCTTTGG
>CAZKTB010000119.1:0-4972 GCA_964555485.1 uncultured Thiopseudomonas sp.
GATTTCCAGTGGATCAACGTTGCTCATGCCGGATTCCTGTTGGACAAATGGAAGATCGGGAAAGCTGATATATCCCGATCATTGAAAATGCAGCACATGATGCCATTTTTTGTCACTGATTGCTGCAGCTCTGGTCAAGAAAGCTTGTCCAGCAGCTGGCAAATAGCCCGTATTACAGTTTGTTGCAGACATAAAAAAGCCCCGGAGATCATCCGGGGCTTTGTGGCAAGCAGGTTACTGCAGGTTATGCAGCTGCAACGTTGTTGTTGCGCTTGCTGTTCCAGTACACAACACCAGCCATGGCGGCGATGGCTACAACAATACCAATCGGCTTGCTGTATTCCATCGGCATGTTGAGGCCGATGCCGGCAGTGGCGATGTAGGACAGGGTGATGGCCGAACCGATCACTGCAGGGATGCTGGTGATCCAGTGGAAAGCTCCACGGTCAAACAGGTACTTGGTCGCCAGCCACAGCACGCTGGTGGACAGCAGCATGTTGGAGAAGGCGAAGTAGCGCCAGATCAGGGAGAAGTCCAGGAAGGTCATCAGGTAGGCCACGCTCAGGATCGGAGCGGCCAGTGCCAGGCGGTGGCCAACTGATTGCTTGATCTTGAAGGCGTCGGTCAGGGTCAGGCGCAGGGAGCGGAACGCGGTATCACCAGAGGTGATCGGGAAGATCGCTACTGCCAGAATCGCCATGATGCCGCCGAACACACCCAGGTAGGTGGTGGCAATGTGGTTGACCACGTGGCCGGGGCCACCCTGGGCAATCATCGCCTTCAGCTCGATGTAGCCGCCAGGGAAGGCAGCGATACCGGCCAGGGCCCAGACACAGGCAACCAGGCCTTCACAAACCATGGCACCGTAGAACACCGGACGCGCATACTTCTCGTTGGTCAGGCAGCGGGCAATCATCGGTGACTGGGTGGAGTGGAAACCACTGATGGCACCACAGGTAATGGTCAGGAACAGCAGCGGCCAGATGGGTGCGCCGTCAGGGTTGGGCGCCAGCAGTGCTTCTTCGGCCGAGTGGTCGGTGAAGTAGGAGAACACATTGCTGATTTCTGGCAGGTTGGGTGCGTTGAACAGGATCGCCAGCCCAACCAGGCTGGTCATGATGATCATCAGTATGCCGAACAGTGGGTACAGCTTGGCAATGACCTTGTCGATTGGCATCAGGGTGGCTATGAAGTAGTACACCAGAATGGCGATTACCCAGGAGGCATTGCTGGAAAACATGGTGCCTTCAAAAAAAGTCAGGTTAGCCAGCAGGCCGGCCGGGCTCATGATGAAAACCACACCAACAAAGAACAGCAGCATGCAGGTGAACACCAGCATGAAGCCTTTGAACACCACGTTGTAGTAGTTGCCGGCGATTTCGGGCAGGCTCTTGCCGTCTTCCTTCAGGCTCATGACACCGGAGAAATAGTCATGGACCGCTCCACCGAGGACGTTACCGATAACGATCCAGACCAGCGCAACCGGGCCGTAGATGGCACCCAGGATGGGACCGAAGATCGGACCGATACCGGCAATGTTGAGGAACTGGATCAGGAAGGCGCGGCGCGGCGACAGGGGAACATAGTCCACGCCATCGTACAGACGCTCCTGTGGGGTGACAGCATTCGGGTCAAGACCGGACTGCTTCACTACGAACGGGCTATAAAACTTATAGCCGAGTATCAATATACTGATACTGATGAAGAAAATGAGCATATCTATACCTCGATGTGTGGCTTTTACGGCATGAGCTCGGCCTGGTTTGGCTCTATTGCTCCGATTCTCGAAAGCGTATTTCGAGAGGGCAGAGGTTAACAGAGAGGTTTTGGCTTAAATAGTCAGCCTAAAGTATGGTTGACGCTGGGGGTCGTAAAATACGCCGCAATAGCATGTGTGGTTACTGAACAAATTGCGGACATCCATGTATTTGCCGAAGGACAATTGCTGCTTGCCGAGAGAAGGCTAAAGAGTCGCCAACAGTGGCAACCATAGCGCCAGTGCCAGCAGGGTGACCAGCAGCACCGGAGGGGTGATCAGCAGGCCGATCTTCATGTATTGTCCCCAGCTTACCCTGTGCCCCTTGCCGGCCAGCACATGCAGCCAGAGCAGGGTGGCCAGGCTGCCGATGGGTGTGAACTTGGGCCCAAGGTCATTGCCAATGACGTTGGCATACACCATCAGCTGTTGCGTCAGGTCGGCAACCTCTGCCTGCTCGATGGCCAGCGCACCCATCAGGGTCGATGGCATGTTGTTCATGATGGATGCCACCACGGCGCTGAGAAAGCCGGTGCCCAGAGTCGCCACGACAACACCCTGAGCAGCCAGCCACTCAAGGGCAGCGGCGCCATGGGCGGTCAGGCCCGCCTTGCCCAGCCCGTAGACCACCAGATACATGCCCAGCGAAAACAGCACTATCTGCCAGGGCGCACCGCGCAGCACCGCTGCCAGCGGCACTACCGGCTGCTGGCCGGGCTGGCCAAAGCGGCCGGCAATCACCAGCAGCGCAACTGCTGCCCCACCTGCGACAATGCAAAACGGCAGGCTCCAGCGTGCCAGCACGAAATAGGCGGCCAACAACGCCAGCAGCAACGGAAAGGCTGCACGAAACACCTGCTTGTCGACAATGGCGCTGGCCGGCTCGTGCAGGTCCTCTACCGGATAACGTACCGGCAGCCGGCGCCTGAATACCAGCCAGAGCACTGCCAACGAAGCAAGTACCGAGACCAGGTTGACCGGCACCATCACCAGCGCATAGCGGGAAAAGGACAGGTCAAAAAAATTGGCGCTGACGATGTTGACCAGATTCGAGATCACTAGCGGCAGGCTGGCGGTGTCGGCTATGAAGCCGGTGGCAACAATGAAAGCCAGGGTTGCCTCGGGAGAAAAACGCAGCCGGTGCAGAATGGCGATGACAATGGGTGTCAGCAACAATGCGGCACCATCATTGGCAAACACGGCAGAAATCAGTGCGCCGAGCAAAACGATCAGCGGGAACAGCAGGTGTCCGCGCCCGCCGCCCCAGCGGGCGATGTGCAATGCAGCCCAGGTGAAAAAGCCGGCCTCGTCCAGAATCAGGGAGATGATGATTAGAGCGACAAAGGTAAAGGTGGCATCCCAGACAATGTTCCAGACCAGGCCGACATCCGTCAGCTGCACCACGCCGACCAGCAGTGCCAGCAACGCGCCACCCAGTGCGCTATAACCGATGCCTAGCCCGCGCGGCTGCCAGATGACCAGTACCAGAGTCAGGATGAAAATGAGGGAAGCCGTCAGCATGAGGGTTGTCTCGACAGGTCGGGGAGTTAAAGAGGGTTGGGTTGCGTGCGGGACGCTGAATGCCTGGTCTATTGCCCGGGTGCTTCATCCAGCTGTGTTGCCAGCGAACGGCACAGTTCGGGGTGGCCAGCGCAACAGTCGTTGGCCAGAAACATGATCAGCTTCTGCATGTGTTCAAGATTGGCGCGATAGGTAATGACGCGTCCTTCGCGGCTTGAATGCACCCAGCCCGCCCGGGCCAGTATCGCCAGATGGCTTGACAGTGTGTTGTGCGGAACAGCCAGTTGCCGCGCTATTTCGCCTGCCGGCAAACCATGGGGTTCTTCACGTACCAGCAAGCGGAATGCGGCCAGACGGGTTTCCTGGGAGAGGGCGGAAAAACTTTCCAGTGCGTTAGTAGTGTCCATGCGTCGAAGATTATCGACATATCTTTTGTTGAGTCAAGAAATAAAGAAGATCGGGACTGTTTTTTTAATATCCGTTGCCGCGGGTTTTACCAACTATAGACAAGCGGGTTTGCAGGCGCGGGCACTGGCTATTTTTTGGGCAGCAAAAATGACAGCAAAAAACCCAGTGACAAAAGGCTGCCAGAAATGATAAAGGATAAAAAGCCGGCCTGGCTGCCCTGGTGATCCATCAGATAGGCCACCAGTTGCGGGCCGATAACACCGCCTGCGCTCCAGGCCGTCAGAATTGAGCCATACATGACGGGCATCAGGTGGGCGCCATAGTATTCCTTGATGAGTGAAGGCATGACGCTAAAACCGCCGCCATAGCAAAGCAGGATTGCGCAAACCAGAACGGAAAAGAGCAGCGGGCTCTCAACCATGGTCAACAGGATAAAGATCAGCACCTGTACGAACAGCAGCACCCTGAACGATAGTGTTTGGCCCAGAAAGTCCGAGATGGAGCCCCAGAAAAACCTGCCAACGCCATTGAAGACGGAGCTGAAGGCAATCAGCGTTGCCCCCTGGGCGACAAGACTGGCTCTGGATATCCCCGGGTCTTTTGCCAGTAAAAGATCCTGCAGCAAGGGGGACTGAAAGGCGATAAAGACCATCCCCGCTATTATGTTGATTGCAAACAAAAGCCATAAAACCACGAAGGGCCGGGCGAGCAAGTGCTTCCGGTACGACTGGGCAGGGGTTCTTGCAGCTACCGTGGTTTGCTCCATGGGGTTTTGTAAAAACAGGGCTAGAAGGGGCAGCAAGACAATGAAGACGGCGCCCAGATAGAGAAAGGCCTGGGGCAGATCCTGTTGGGTCAGGGATAAAAAGAAGGGAGCCAGAGCCTTTGACATCACCAGTGCGCCCAGGCCAAAACCCATGACCACCAGGCCGGCAGCCACGCCCTGAAACCGGTCAAACCATCTTGAAACCGTGGCCACAGGGGTTACATAGGCCAGCCCCAGGCCGGTTCCGCCACAAATGCCAAAGCCCAGATACAGGAGCCAGAGCATGTGGTTCTTCAAGGCAAAGGCCGATAACAAATACCCCAGCCCATACAGAAAGCCGCCGGACATGGCGAGCGTGCGCGGACCAAGGCGCGGCAGCTTGAAGCCGCCCCAGGCGGCAGCCACGCCAAGCATGAAGATTGACAGGCTGAAAGCCCAGGCCACCTGTGAGTGGTTCCAGCCGGTGCTTTCAACCAGAGGCGCCTGGAAGAAACTCCAGGCGTAGACCGTACCCAACAGCA
>CAZKTB010000120.1:0-4967 GCA_964555485.1 uncultured Thiopseudomonas sp.
CTGATGTCTTCGGCGCTGCGTCCGACAAAGTTCCACCACATGACGATGGCCTCTTCGAACGGGGTGCCACCGATAAGCACGGCACGGGCACCCTGGCTACTGGCAAGATCAAGCTGTTGTGCGCCCGGCGCCAGATAGTGCAAGGCTTCAGTGCCCAACGTCTGCGCTGTACCGGTCGCCTGCAGTTCGCCCTCGACCACAATCAGCGCATATTCCCAGTTCGCCTGCAGCGGCAGCTGAATATTGGCGCCGGCCTGCAGGCTGATGTCGGCGGCGACGACAGGTGAATACACCTGTGCCGGAGAAAGCAGCTCATCAAGCGAGCCGATGAAAACCTGCAGTCGGCAGCCATCTTTATCCGCTGTGGGTAAGTCACTGTGATGCTGAAATGAGGGCGCGCAATTGCGTTGCTCATCCGGCAATGCCAGCCAGAGCTGTAGGCCATGCAGGCTGTTGCCGTGCTCTGGCGGGGTTTCTTCCGAGTGGCTGATGCCATGGCCGGCGGTCATCAGATTCAGCTCGCCCGGCCGCACTATGGAACGGCAGCCCAGGCTGTCGTTGTGCAGCAGCTCGCCGTCCAGCAACCAGGTGACTGTTTGCAGTCCGGTATGGGGATGGGGTGCTACGTCCATGGCTTTTTCGCCGGGCTGGATCGGGCGCGGGCCAAAGTGGTCGGCAAAACACCAGGCGCCCACCATGCGCTGGCGGCGTGACGGCAGCAGCCGGCTGACCAGCAACCCTTCGCCCAGATCGGCACGGCGTGCCGGATGGCTGTGCAATTCTGGTGCTGCAGTGGCGGATGAAGAAACTGCCATGGTGTAGCCCTCCTTGTCATGCCGGACATTGCTGCCCGGCCTTGCTGTCCGTGCGGCTTGCTGCATGGGAGTTTGCCCCCGGCGGAGCTGGCTGCGGACATGACGCTGGGGTCATGAGACTGAAAACAGATAGCAGAGAACAGTGCCAGCGTCGGTTGGCCTCACTGTCTGCATGTCTTCATGTTAAGGGGAGTGGAGGTGGAAGATAAAGTGGGATAAGTACAACATACTGTTGCGTTAATGGAACAATGCAAGGAAAAAGCCGGGATCGTTCCGTGCTGGCGGGGTTGCGGCATCAGCGAGCGTGATGCCGCGACAGCTGACTGTTACTGGCCGTCCGCAATGTGCATGATGGCATCCATTTCCACCTCGGAATCACGCGGCAGCGAGGCGACGCCAACGGCTGCACGGGCCGGGTAGGGTGGCTGGAAATAGCGGGCCATCAGTTCGTTGACGGTAGCAAAGTGCTTGAGGTCAATCAGGAAGATGTTCAGCTTGACCACATCGGCCAGGCTGCCGCCAGCGGCTTCGGCAACCGCCTTGAGGTTTTCGAATACCTGGATGGTCTGGGCTTCGAAGCCTTCGGCCATTTCCATGGTTTGCGGGTTTAGCGGAATCTGGCCGGACAGGTAAACCGCCGGGCCGACCTTGACGGCCTGGGAGTAGGTGCCAATGGCCGCAGGTGCCTTTTCGCTGGTGATGATGACTCTGCTCATGGGGTCTCCGTTGTAATCAGGTGCGGGCACGGGCAATGCGGGTGACGCCGCTCAGGGTGCGCAGGCGGCGGATGACACGAGCCAGATGGATACGGTCATGAACACTGACCACCAGCTGTACCACGCTCAGGCGGCCATCTCTTTCGTCCACGCTGATTTTTTCGATATTGGCATCGGCTTCACTGACGGTACCGGCCAGCAGGGCGATCAGGCCGCGCTGGTGGGTCAGCTCGATGCGCAGTTCGACATTGAACTCGCCGCTGATGCCTTTGGCCCAGGTCAGCGGGATGAATTTTTCCGGCTGGTTGCGGATATCGGCCAGGTTACGGCAGGACTCGCGGTGCACCACCATGCCCTTGCCGGCCGACAAGTGACCGACGATGGCATCGCCGGGGATCGGACCACAGCAGCGAGCATAGTTGAGCACCATGCCTTCGGTGCCGTGAATTACCAGTGGCTCGTCCACTACCGGATGCTGTTCGGTGCTGGCTTCGGACAGCAGACGACGCGCGACCACCTGTGCGGTGCGGCTGCCCAGGCCGATGCTTTCCAGAACATCTTCCAGGCTTTCCTGCTGGTATTCCTCCAGCATGGCATCGATGCGGGCTGCAGGAATATCGTCCAGCTTGGCCGCATGAATATCCAGCGCCTTGTCCAGCAGGCGACGGCCCAGCTCGACCGATTCGTCATGCTGCTGCAGTTTCAGGGCATGGCGGATGTGGGTGCGGGCCTTGCCGGTAACGACAAAGTTGAGCCAGGCCGGGTTGGGGCGATGGCTGGGGCCGGTAATGATCTCTACCGTGGCGCCACTGGCCAGCGGCTGTGACAGTGGCGCCAGGCGGCGGTTGACGCGACAGGCAATGCAGGCGTTGCCGATGTCGGTGTGTACCGCGTAGGCGAAATCGACCGGTGTAGCTCCCTTGGGCATTTCCAGAATGCGGCCGTTGGGCGTGAACACATAGACTTCGTCAGGGAACAGGTCGATCTTGACGTTCTCGATGAATTCCAGCGAGCTGCCGGCGCTTTGTTGCAGCTCCAGCAGGCCCTTGACCCAGCGGCGGGCGCGGGCATGGCTGGTACCGCTGTCTTCGCTGTCGCTCTTGTACAGCCAGTGGGCGGCAATACCGTTGTTGGCCAGTTCTTCCATGTCGCGGGTGCGGATCTGGATCTCGATGGGTACACCGTGCATGCCGAACAATGTGGTGTGCAGCGACTGATAACCGTTGGCCTTGGGAATCGCGATGTAATCCTTGAAGCGGCCGGGAATCGGCTTGTACAGGCTGTGCACCGCACCCAGTACGCGATAACAGGTATCCACCTTGTCGACCACGATGCGGAAGGCATAGACGTCCATGATTTCGTTGAACGACTTGCGCTTGGATTTCATCTTGCGATAGATGCTGTACAGGTGCTTCTCGCGGCCGCTGACCTCGCCGGGCAGTCCTTCACGCTCCAGCAGGCTGGTGATGGAATCCTCGATCTTGGTGACGATTTCCTTGCGGTTGCCGCGGGCCTGGCGTACAGCGGCCTGGATGCGCTCGGCACGCATCGGGTGCATGGCGCGGAAGCCCAGGTCCTCGAACTCGGAATACATGCTGTGGATACCCAGCCGCTTGGCGATGGGCGCATAGATTTCCAGGGTTTCCTTGGCAATGCGGCGGCGTTTTTCCGCATTCAGCGCACCCAGGGTGCGCATGTTGTGCAGACGGTCGGCCAGCTTGACCAGAATTACGCGGATATCGCGGGCCATGGCCATGGCCATCTTCTGGAAGTTTTCCGCCTGGGCTTCGGCCTTGGTGCCGAATTTCATCTGCGTGAGCTTGCTCACGCCATCCACCATTTCTGCCACGCTTTCGCCAAACTGTGCGGTCAGCGCCTCTTTCGGGATGCCGGTATCCTCGATCACGTCGTGCAGCATGGCGGCCATCAGGCTCTGATGGTCCATGTGCATTTCAGCGAGGATGGTGGCTACCGCCAGCGGGTGGGTGATGTAGTGGTCGCCGCTGCTGCGCAATTGCCCGTCGTGGGCTTGCTCGGCGTAATAGTAGGCCCGCCGGACCAGGTTGACCTGATCCGGTCCGAGGTAGTCTCCCAGCTGTCCGGTTAAGCGTTCAACGGCAGGCATGCGGGTCTCCTATGGGTTCGGAGGACAGAAAATGGTCCATGTCCGGTCAGCGGGATTGTGCTGTCCGGCTACCATTCGCTGCAGCAGCAGTTAGTGGCGAACTCAGTTGATGCTGTCGTCAAAGGCAGCAAACAGTGGTTCGTCAATGATGCTGGCTTCTTCGATGGCAACGGATTCGGCGTTGATCAGGCCTTCGGCGATTTCACGCAGGGCCAGTACGGTCGGCTTGTCGTTTTCCAGCGGAACCTTGGGTTCCAGGCCGCCAGTGGCGATCTGGCGTGCACGTTTGGTAGCCAGCATGACCAGTTCGAAACGGTTTTCCACGTTTTCCAGGCAGTCTTCTACGGTAACTCGGGCCATGTCAGTCCTCTTGATTTGTCAGCAGCCGGTCAGGCTGCAAATAGTGGAAACACCGTGGCAGGCTTGTGCCCCGACACGCTGTTTCGTTGTTAGTTAAGGCAAGTGTAAAAAAATGCTTCCAATAAAGGAAGGGCTGCCGCAGGCGCAAGAAGTTGCCGCAGGCCACCGCCGGAGCTAAAGACTGATCCGGCACGAAACACACATTCTATCACAGGCTGCCTTGCACAGGCAGCATGCCCGGCGCAGGCGATGCGAGTCAGGTGCTTGTCGCTGATGACCGGGCTGGCTGATTGATTCGTGATGCCGGTCAAATGGCGCCTGTCAACTTTGCAGCAGGCGGGCCAGCAACTGGCTGTGACGCTGCTGCTGGGCAGTCTGGGTCAGGCGGCCACTGATGAAAATCGACTTCAGCTCGCTGAGCGCGATGTCGAAATCATCATTGATGATCAGGTAGTCGTATTCGACGTAGTGACTCATTTCCGCGGCAGCCTCCTGCATGCGGCTGTCGATGATGTCGCCGTTGTCCTGCCCGCGATTGTTCAGGCGCTGGCGCAGGGCCTCGGTGCTGGGCGGCAGAATGAAGATCGAGCGCGCTTCCGGTACCAGGCGGCGCACCTGCTGGGCGCCCTGCCAGTCGATCTCGAGAATCAGGTCCTGGCCGCCGGCCAGCGTCTGCTTTACCCAGGGGTGGGAAGTGCCGTAGTAGTTGCCAAATACCTCGGCGTGCTCGAGGAACTCGCCACGACCGATCATGGCGCGAAAATCGTCCACGCTGGTGAAGTGGTAATTGACACCATCGGTTTCGCCGGGACGGGCGGCACGGGTGGTGTGGGATACGGACACGCGGACAAAGGACAGGTCTTTCAGCAGCGCGCTGACCAGGCTGGTTTTGCCTGCGCCTGACGGGGCCGAGATGATGTAGAGGGTTCCTGTGCCTTGTGTACTCATGTG
>CAZKTB010000121.1:0-4925 GCA_964555485.1 uncultured Thiopseudomonas sp.
ACTGGCCGAGGCCGAGGTGGAGTATCAGGACAAGAAGTCCGACGCCATCGACGTGGGCTTCACCTGTGTGGATACCGACAAGCTGGCTGCCGCCTTTGGCGTTGAGCTGAGCAAGCCGGTACAGATCGTGATCTGGACCACCACGCCCTGGACCATTCCCGGCAACCAGGCGCTGAACATCCATCCAGAAGCCATTTATGCGCTGGTCGATGTCGGTGACCGCCTGCTGGTACTGGCGGAAACCTTGGTCGAGAGCTCGCTGCAACGCTATGGCCTGGAGGGCGAGATCATTGCCCGTGCCAATGGTGACCAGCTTGAGCTGATCAACTTCCAGCATCCGCTGTACGATCGTTATTCTCCAGTTTATTTGGCCGATTATGTCGAGCTGGATGCGGGAACAGGTATTGTCCACTCCGCACCTGCCTATGGTGAGGATGACTTCTATACCTGCCTGAAATACGGCATGCATCAGGACGACATCCTGCGTCCGGTGCAGAGCAACGGTGTATTCGAGCCGGAGCTGGAGCACTTTGGCGGCCAGTTCATCTGGAAGGCCAATGACGACATCGTGGCCAAGCTGGGTGAAGTGGGCGCGCTGCTCAAGCACGAAACCATCAAGCACAGCTACATGCACTGCTGGCGTCACAAGACGCCGCTGGTCTACCGCGCCACTGCTCAGTGGTTTGTCGGCATGGACAAACAGGTCGAGGCCGGTGACACCTTGCGTGAGCGTGCGCTGAACGCCATCGAGCAGACCGTATTCACTCCGGCCTGGGGCCAGGCGCGCCTGCACAACATGATTGCCGGCCGACCCGACTGGTGTATTTCCCGCCAGCGCAACTGGGGTGTGCCGCTGCCGTTCTTCCTGCACAAGGTGACCGGCGAGCTGCATCCGCGTACCGTCGAGCTGATCGAGCAGGTGGCACAGCGTATTGAGCAGAGCGGTATCGAAGCCTGGTTCAAGCTGGAGCCGGCCGAGCTGCTGGGTGACGAAGCGGCCGATTACGAAAAGATTTCCGACACCCTCGATGTCTGGTTCGACTCAGGTACCACCCACTGGCATGTGCTGCGCGAGTCGCACAAGCTGGGTCACGAGCAGGGCCCGCGTGCCGACCTCTATCTGGAAGGTTCCGACCAGCACCGTGGCTGGTTCCACTCGTCCCTGCTGACCGGTTGCGCCATTGATGGTCATGCGCCCTATCGTGGCCTGCTGACCCACGGCTTCACCGTGGACGAGAAGGGGCACAAGATGTCCAAGTCCATGGGTAACGTGATTGCCCCGCAGGAAGTGACCAACAGCCTGGGTGCCGACATTCTGCGCCTGTGGGTTTCCTCGGCGGACTACTCCGGCGAAATGTCCGTATCCAAGACCATTTTGCAGCGCAGTGCCGATGCCTACCGTCGCATCCGCAATACTGCACGTTTCCTGCTGGCCAACCTGAACGGCTTTGATCCGGCCACAGACCAGGTGGCAGCCGAAGACATGCTGGCGCTGGACCGCTGGGCGGTAGATGCCGCTGCCCGTCTGCAGGACGAGATCCATGCCTCCTACGAGGAATACCGCTTCCACAACGTGTACCAGAAAGTGCACAACTTCTGCGTACAGGAGCTGGGCGGTTTCTATCTCGACATCATCAAGGACCGTCAGTACACCACGGGAGCCGACAGCCTGGCCCGTCGTTCCTGCCAGACTGCCATGTACCAGATTGCCGAGGCGCTGGTGCGCTGGATCGCGCCGGTACTGAGCTTTACCGCCGAGGAAATCTGGCAACAACTGCCGGGCGAGCGTAACGAGTCCGTGATGCTCAACACCTGGTATCAGGACCTGAGCCGTCTGCCGGCCGGTGCCGAGCTGGACAACAGCTACTGGCAGCAGGTGATGGCGGTCAAGGATGCGGTCAACAAGGAGCTGGAAAACCAGCGCAACGCCAAGACCATTGGCGGCAACCTGCAGGCCGAAGTAACCCTGTACGCCAGCGAACAGCTGGAGCAACTGCTGGGTCAGCTGGGTGACGAATTGCGTTTTGTCACCATCACCTCCACCGCCGCCGTACAGCCGCTTGCGTCCGCGCCGGACAATGCTGTGGAGACCGAGGTGGAAGGCCTGCGCCTGAGCGTGGTCAAGTCGGCCGAGCCCAAGTGCGAGCGCTGCTGGCATCACCGTGCCGATGTTGGCAGCAATGCCGAGCACCCAGCCATCTGCGTCCGCTGCGTCGACAACATCGAAGGCAAGGGCGAGGTGCGCCAGTATGCCTAAGGCCGGCAAGCTGGTCTGGCTGTGGCTCAGTGTGCTGGTGGTTGTTCTTGATCAAGCAAGTAAATACTGGTTTGAGCATAACCTGACGCTATACGAACAGATCGTGGTGATTCCCGATCTGTTCAGCTGGACGCTGGCCTACAACCGTGGCGCGGCGTTCAGTTTTCTGGCGGATCAGGATGGCTGGCAGCGCTGGTTTTTTGCATTGATAGCGCTGGTGGCCAGTGTGGTGCTGGTAGTCTGGCTGAAGCGGCTGAAAAGCCATGAGCGCCTGTTGGCCGTTGGCCTGGCACTGGTGTTGGGCGGCGCACTGGGCAATCTGTATGACCGGGTGATGCTTGGTCATGTGGTGGACTTCATTCTGGTGCACTGGCAGGACCGCTGGTTTTTCCCGGCATTCAACCTGGCTGACAGCGCCATTACAGTGGGTGCCGGCATCCTGATCCTGGACATGATTGTGAATAGAAAAGAGCAGAGCAATGACTGAACAACGTATCGGGCAAAAGAGCACCGTAACCCTTCATTTCGCCCTCAAGCTGGATAACGGTGATGTGGTGGACAGCAACTTCGACAAGGAGCCGGCCACCTTTACCGTGGGCGATGGCAACCTGTTGCCCGGCTTCGAGCAGACATTGTTCGGCTACAAGGCTGGCGACAAGCGCACCGTGGTGATCCCGCCCGAGCGTGCTTTTGGTCGTGGCAATGATGCCAACCTGCAAACCATGCCGCGCAAGGACTTTGACGACATGGAGCTGACCGAAGGCATGCTGGTGATCTTCCAGGATGCACGTCGCAACGAAATGCCGGGCGTGGTCAAATCCTTTGACGAGAATGAAGTGGTGATCAATTTCAACCACCCGCTGGCCGGCCGTGACATCACCTTCGAAGTGGAAATCATCAAGGTCGAAAACCCGGCCTGAGTACCATCCGGCTCCGTCATTCCGCGCTCAGTCGCGGAATCCATGGGTCCTGCGACTGCGCGCAGGATGACTTTGAGGCAGAGAATTTAAATCTGCCCCCAACTTCCTGACCAAAGAAAACTGCCATGCAAATCAAACTCGCCAATCCCCGTGGTTTCTGTGCCGGTGTTGACCGTGCCATTGAAATCGTCAACCGCGCCCTGGAAGTGTTCCAGCCGCCGATCTATGTCCGTCACGAAGTGGTGCACAACAAATTCGTGGTGGAGGATCTGCGCAATCGCGGTGCGGTGTTTGTCGAGGAGCTGCATCAGGTGCCGGACGATGCCATTGTCATCTTCAGTGCCCATGGCGTATCCCGCGCGGTGCAGGACGAGGCGGTACGCCGTGGCCTGAAAGTGTTCGATGCCACCTGTCCGCTGGTGACCAAGGTACATCTGGAAGTGGTGCGCTACAGCCGTGACGGCCGCGAATGTGTGCTGATCGGCCATGCCGGCCACCCGGAAGTGGAAGGCACCATGGGTCAGTATGACGACAGCCAGGGCGGTCGTATCTATCTGGTGGAAAACGAGGAAGACGTGGCCCGTTTGCAGGTGAACAACCCTGATACCCTGGCCTTTGTCACCCAGACCACCTTGTCGATGGATGACACCAGCAGGGTGATTGATGCCCTGCGCCAGAAGTTTCCAGCCATCAGTGGTCCGCGCAAGGACGACATCTGTTATGCCACGCAAAACCGTCAGGATGCGGTCAAGCAGCTGGCCAGCGATTGCGATGTGGTGCTGGTGGTGGGCAGCCCGAACAGCTCCAACTCCAACCGCCTGCGCGAACTGGCCGAGCGCATGGGCACTCCGGCCTATCTGATTGATGGTGCAGCCGACCTGCAGCGCGACTGGTTTGTCGAGAATGCGCGGGTAGGAGTCACTGCCGGAGCCTCGGCGCCCGAGGTGCTGGTACAGGAAGTGATCGCCCAGCTGAACCAGTGGGGTGCCCAGGTGGCCGAAGAGCTGGACGGCCGCAAGGAAAACGTGACCTTCTCCATGCCCAAAGAGCTGCGGCTGGTTGATGTAACCGAAGGCTGACTTTCTGTCTGCACGTGCCAGTATCCTGCGCGGCGCTTTGCAGCCATGAGCGCAAATGCTTTCACATCGCCTGCATTCATCAAGCGACCGGCATGAATACCACTGCTTAATGGCTGTCCTGCAGGTTGCTATCTGTATGAAAGCCGTATTTGCTGACACCTGACGGATCAACAAGGCTATACTTGACTGATTCGTGCTGGCGGGTCAGGTTACCGCCTATTTTATTATTTACGTGTTAGCGGTACAGACCGTTAGGGAGTCGATATGAAGCAGGTAGTGATCAGTGGTACAGGTCTGTACACGCCATCGCAAAGCATCTCCAACGAAGAGCTGGTAACAGCTTTCAATACTTGGGCTCGGCAGTACAACGCCGACAATGCCGATGCCATTGCCCGTGGCGAGCTGACCGAGCAGCCCGAGTCCAGCGCCGAGTTCATCGTCAAGGCGTCCGGTATCCAGAGCCGTTTCGTCATGGACAAGGAAGGCATCCTTGATCCGCAGCGCATGGCACCCCGCATTCCCGAGCGCAGCAATGATGATCCGAGTGTTTTTTGCGAGATGGCAGTTGCTGCCGCCCGCCAGGCTCTGGAGCGTGCCGGCAAGACCGCAGCCGATATCGATATGGTGATTGTTGCCTGCTCCAACCTGCAGCGTCCCTATCCGGCGATT
>CAZKTB010000122.1:0-4827 GCA_964555485.1 uncultured Thiopseudomonas sp.
GGGAGCTGATTAAATCGGGTGGCTGGATCATGCTGCCGATTATTGCCTGTTCTGTAATTGCCGTGGCCATCGTTGCCGAGCGTCTGTGGACGCTGCGTGCCGCACGTGTCAGCCCGCCACATTTGCTGGGTCAGGCGTGGCGCTGGGTGCAGGCGCGCGAACTGGATGCAGGCAAGCTCAACGAGTTGCGCGCAGGCTCACCGCTGGGACAGATTCTTGCCGCTGGCCTGGCCAACTCCCGACATGGCCGCGAGATCATGAAGGAAAGCATCCAGGAAGTTGGCAGCAAGGTGGTCACCGAGCTGGAACGCTTTCTGACTCCGCTGGGCACCATTGCGGCGATCACTCCGTTGCTGGGGCTGCTGGGGACCGTGCTGGGCATGATCGAGATTTTCAGTGCTTTCATGGGTTCAGGCATGGCCAACGCGCCGCAGTTGGCTGGCGGTATCGCCAAGGCGTTGATCACCACGGCAGCCGGTCTGATCGTGGCCATTCCCGCACTGTTCTTCCACCGCTTTTTGCAGCGCCGCGTCGACGAGCTGGTAGTGGGCATGGAGCAGGAAGCGATCAAGCTGGTCGAGGCGGTGCAGGGTGATCGTGCTGTCGAGCTGAACGAGGCACCAGTTCGCAAGAGCCGTGCTGTCGAGCCGAGCGAGACGCCAGCCCGCAAGAAAGGGGGCAAGAAGGCGTGAGGTTTCCCCGCAAGCCGCGCGAGCCGGTTGATATCAACCTGGCCCCGTTGATTGATGTGGTGTTTATTTTGCTGCTGTTCTTTGTGGTGACCACCACCTTTACCCGTGAAACCCAGCTCAAGGTGGATTTGCCTGAAGCCGTTACAGGGACACCGCCCGAAGAGCGTTATGAGCAGCCGCTGGAAGTACTGGTTGGTCAGGACGGGCGCTATGCGGTCAATGGAAAGGCACTGGCCAGCAGTGACCTGAACGCCATCATGGGGGCGTTGATCGAGGCCTCGGAGGGCCAAAAAGACATTCCGGTAACCCTCAGTGCGGACGGCAAGGCGCCGCACCAGGCCGTGGTGACGGCAATGGATGCGGCAGCCAAGCTCGGCTTTATGCATTTGCGCATCACCACCGTCGAGGCGCAGGACGAACAGTGAAACTGGGTGAGCGACTGGTAGAAGCCTGGTATGCAGGGCATGCCGGGCTTGTTGCGTTATGGCCGCTGGAAAGGCTGTACCGTAGCGTGGTGCAGCGTAAGCGCAGGCAGTTTCTAACCGGCAAGCTGGAAAGCTACCGTGCACCGGTTCCGGTGATCATTGTCGGCAATATCACGGTGGGTGGTACCGGCAAGACTCCGCTGATTCTCTGGCTGATTGAATATTGCCGTGCCCGTGGTTTGCGTGTGGGCGTGGTCAGTCGCGGCTATGGTGGCGAACCGCCGCATTGGCCGTGGCGAGTGCGTGCCACGGATGATCCGGCTGTGGCCGGAGACGAGCCGGTACTGCTGGTGCAGCGCAGCGGTGTGCCGATGGCAATTGATCCGCAGCGTCCCAAAGCGATTCAGTTGCTGCTGGAGCAGGAACAACTGGATCTGATCCTGTCGGATGACGGCTTGCAGCATTACCAGCTGCAGCGTGATCTGGAGCTGGTACTGATTGACGAGTCGCGCGGCCTGGGCAATGGCCGCTGTTTGCCGGCAGGGCCGCTGCGCGAGCCGGCCGGTCGTCTGGCTGAGGTCGATGCCGTGCTGTTCAATGGCGCCACGGCCGACAAGGAACAGGGCTATGCCATGCAGTTGCAGCCCACGGCGCTGGTGCATGTGGCGAGCGGCGAGAGCATGCCGCTGGATCACTTCCCG
The DNA here is from genome assembly GCA_964555485.1 of uncultured Thiopseudomonas sp. Classification (GTDB taxonomy): domain Bacteria; phylum Pseudomonadota; class Gammaproteobacteria; order Pseudomonadales; family Pseudomonadaceae; genus Thiopseudomonas. The sequence continues at coordinate 1,819 of CAZKTB010000122.1, forward strand.
CAAGGGCAGGCGATGCATGCAGTGGCCGGCATTGGCAACCCGCAGCGTTTTTTCCGTACTCTGCGCGAGCTGGGCTGGCAGCCGCAGGAACACCCTTTTGCCGATCATGCACAGTTTGTTGCTGAAGACATGCAGTTCGGCGACGATTTGCCGGTTCTGATGACCGAAAAAGATGCGGTAAAATGCCGGACAATTGCGCCAGATAACGCGTGGTATCTGCAGGTGGATGCCCAGCCGTCGGCCGCCTTTGTTGACTGGCTGGACGCCTGCATGACTGAACTCTTTCCCGAACCCCGAGGTGATGAATGATGGACACCAAATTGCTGGATATTCTGGCCTGCCCGCTGTGCAAGAGCGCGGTGCAATATGACCAGGAAAAAAACGAGCTGATCTGCAAGGCCGATGCATTGGCTTTTCCGGTACGTGACGGTATTCCGGTAATGCTGGAAAGCCAGGCGCGCACCCTGTCCAACGACGAACGTCTGGAAAAATAATCATGCAGCAGCCATTTTATGTGGTGATTCCGGCGCGCTATGCGTCCAGCCGCTTTCCCGGCAAGCCGCTACAGGATATTGCCGGCCAGCCGATGATTCAGCGGGTCTGGCAGCAGGCGCAAAAAAGCGCAGCTGAGCATCTGGTGATTGCCACTGATGACCAGCGCATTTTTGATGCCTGCAAGGCGTTTGGCGCACAGGTGGTGATGACCCGTGACGATCACGAGTCCGGTACTGACCGCTTGGCCGAAGTGGCCGCCATCATGGGCTGGCCGGAAGATGCCATTGTGGTCAACGTGCAGGGCGATGAGCCGCTGATTCCGCCGGCAGTCATCGACCAGGTGGCCGCCAATCTGGCTGCACATCCCGAGGCTGCCATGGCCACACTGGCCGAGCCGATCGAGGACATGACCACCCTGATGAATAACAACGTGGTCAAGGTGTTGTTCGACAAGAATGGCCTGGCGCTGACCTTCAGTCGTGCACCGCTGCCCTGGGCACGGGATGCCTTTGTCGCCCAGCAGGACGAGCTGCCGGCCGGCGTGCCTTTCCGCCGTCATATCGGCATCTATGCCTATCGTGCCGGCTTCTTGCAGCGCTTTGTCGAGTGGGGCCCTTGCTGGCTGGAGCAGACCGAGTGTCTGGAGCAGCTGCGCGCCATGTGGCATGGTGAAGAAATTCACGTTGCCGACGCCATCGAGACCCCGCCACATGGTGTGGATACCCCAGAAGACCTGGAGCGGGTACGGGCGTTGTTTGCCGGCTAGTTTTGTTTTTTATTTGTGTTTGCAGTGTCGTGGTGCGGGATTAAGTAAAGCGCGTTAGGTGTGTCTGATGTCCGCATCAGTGGGGCACAGGCAGCGCAGGGACATACTTGCGGCGTGTTTGCGTAATCCATATCCCGCCGTCGTAAACACCATCGCCACTGAAGTTGTATCTGTTTTGCTTGGAGAGATCATTGAAAGTCCTGTTTGTCTGTCTTGGTAATATCTGTCGTTCACCCACTGCCGAAGGCGTGTTCCGCCATTATGTGAAGCAGACGGGACTGGACGATAAAGTCACCATCGACTCGGCCGGTACTGCCGACTGGCACACCGGCAAGGCGCCGGACCCGCGTACCATCAAGGCGGCCGCCCGGCGTGGCTATGACCTGTCGGTGCTCAGGGCACGCCAGGCAGTGGCAGAGGATTTTCACAAGTTCGATCTGATCCTGGCCATGGATGAAAGCAATCTGGCCAACCTCAAGGCGATCCGTCCTGCCGATGGCAAGGCCGAGCTGGCGCTGTATCTGCCGCGTTTCGGTCTGGAAACCCGTGAAGTGCCCGACCCTTACTATGGTGGTGAGGACGGTTTCGAGCTGGTGCTCGACATGCTGGAGCAGGCCAGTGAATCCCTGCTGGATGAAGTCAGGAGCAGCCTGTGAGTTTTCAGCCGCAAGAGCAGGTCGACCTGCGTCCGTACAACACGCTGGGCGTTAGTGCCCGCGCCCGTTACTTCACCAATGTACGCATCCAGCCACAGTTGCAGGCAGCCATGCGCTGGGCCATGGAGAATGACCAGCCCTGGCTGTTGCTCGGTGGTGGCAGCAATCTAGTGCTGGCCGGCGATGTTCCCGGTTTGGTGATCCGCCTGGAAATGAGCGGCAAACGTGTAGTGCACGAAGACGACGAGCATGTCTGGGTACGTGCCCAGGCCGGCGAGAACTGGCACGAACTGGTGCGCTGGACGCTAGAGCAGGGCTGGTCCGGGCTGGAAAACCTGAGCCTGATCCCTGGTACGGCCGGTGCTGCGCCGGTGCAGAACATTGGTGCCTATGGCGTCGAACTGAAAGATGTGCTGCAGCAGGTACTGGTGCTGGATGCGCTGGATTTTGGCCTCAAGCACCTGTCCGTTGAAGACTGTCAGTATGGTTATCGCGATAGCCTGTTCAAGCGTGAATCGGGCCGTCGGGTAATCCTGAGCATCGATCTGCGCCTGCGCAAACAGCCGCAGCTGCAGCTGGAGTACGGTCCAATCCGTGCCGAGCTGGAGCGTCGCGGCATCAGCGAGCCAACCCCGCTGGATGTCAGTGATGCGGTGATTGCCATCCGTCAGTCCAAGTTGCCTGATCCTACAGTGCTATCCAACGCTGGCAGCTTCTTCAAGAATCCCGTGATTGGGGCAGAGCAGGCTGCCGGGCTGAAACGCCAGTTTCCGGAGATGGTGCAATACCCGCTGGCTGATGGCCAGGTGAAGCTGGCCGCCGGCTGGCTGATCGAACAGGCCGGCTGGAAGGGCAAGGCAGTGGGTGATGCCGCTGTGCATCAGCAACAGGCACTGGTGCTGGTCAACAAGGGTGCTGCCAGTGGCGCCGATGTGCTGGCGCTGGCCGCTCAGATCCGGGAAGACATTGTCAACCGTTATGGCGTTGCCCTGGAAATCGAGCCGGTGGTGATAGGCGCAGAGTGATACGGGCAGATTGTTAAAGGGGTCAAGTACATTTACCGCATGCGGTAAATGTACTTGACCCCTTTAA
>CAZKTB010000123.1:0-4807 GCA_964555485.1 uncultured Thiopseudomonas sp.
TGGTGCTGCTGTCGGTGACCTGGTCACGCATGACCCGCAACGGTGCGCTGGCCGGTATGCTGGTGGGTGCGGTTACCGTGGTGGTATGGAAAGAATTCATCGGTCTTGGCCTGTATGAAATCATCCCGGGCTTTATTCTGGCCGGTGTGGCCATTGTGGTAGTCAGCCTGCTGGGCAAGGCACCGGCGGCCAGCATTACCGAGCGTTTTGCACAGGCCGAGCAGGCCTATGCCGATGCCCATGGTGACAAGTAGCCGGCGGCAGGTTACCTCATCTGTGTGACAAGACCGGTTCTGGCCCATGGGCCAAGCCGGTCCGTTCAGGACATGACTGGCAGGCCGTCTGAGGCTCTGCCCGGGTGCCTGTGCTGCTCAACAGCAGTGCTTTATCCGGATATGGAAAGTCATGGTGCGCATGGCTCCGGCCGACAGTCGAGCTGCTGATGCGGGCTGATATGCCACGGCTGGAATACATCATGTGTGAGTATCTGGGCTGGCCTGGGCTGTAGAAGGGCCGGAAGGGCTTGCAGTGCAGCGAGACCGCCGCACTGCAAGTGAAGGGGTTACTGCAGAGTGTTGGCCTGACCTGCGGCCTTTCGTGCAGCCATCCAGTTGTCATGCTCAATGGCAGCCTGCTCACCGCCCAGACGATGGACAATCTCGAAATAATCCTGACGCGACGGGTGTCCGATCACGGTAGCCAGGTCATTGACCTTTATGACATAGACGGTCTGCACGTTCTGATGATCGAAGGCACGCCACTGGGCGGTACCCTTGAGCAGGTTATAGCTGTGATTTTCCAGTGCCTTGCGTACAGCGTCCGCGTTGAGGCTTTTGCTACGCTCGACCGCATCAGCCCATTGGCGGATGACCGTATAGGCGGAAGCAGCCGCGCTGGACGGGTACAGCTCATACTTTTGCTGGTAACTTTCGATGAAGTCGAGCCCGCCTTGCGAGTTTTCCAGTTCGGGCACGCGCCATAGCCAGTGCTCGGTACCTATTACGCCAACAGAAATGCTTGGGCCGATTTGTTCCAGCGCGGTCTGGGTCAGGTTGGGTACCACGATCTGTTTGCTGCGGTTGAGCCCCATGTTGTCGGCCAGGCGCATGGCGCGTACCAGTTCGTTGCCGTATAGCACGAGAACCACCACGTCGGCATCACTGGCTGCGGCCTGTTCCAGGGCGGACACATGGTCAACACGGCGGGCGTTGGGAAAGGGTACTGAAACGCCGGGATGCATCATCGCATCACGGCTGTCGGTGCTTTCCCGCAAGGACGCCTCGGTAGTGTGTCCCCAGTTGTAATCGGCAGTCACATAGAAATACTTCTTGCCGGGCATCTCCCGGGTCAGGTACTGGCCCAGGGCGCGGCCGGTCATGGTGGCACTGGTGCTCTCACGGAAGATGTGGCTGTGACCCTTTTCCATGGTTACGTCATTGGAGTAGCCGATGGTGGCAAAGTACAGGCGGTTGTGCTGTTTTGCCTGTTCGCCGGCGGCAATGGCTTCAGCGCTGGAAACACTGCCGAAAAACATCATGGCCCCTTCTGCTGCCATGCTGTCGATATTGCCGCGGGCCTTTTCCGGTCGTGCGGCACTGTCACGATGGGTCAGTGCCAGAGGGCGGCCGAGAACACCGCCGCGTTGGTTGATTTGCTCGACAGCCAGCAATGCGGCCCGCATCTGGGCCAGACCTTCCTCTTTGTAGTGTCCGGTGCGCGGATAGCTCAGACCGATAACCAGCGGCTCTGCCGGCTCTATTGCGTGGACAACAGGCAAGGCGGCAAAAGCCCAGAGTAGAAGAGCGGTCAATAGATGTTTCAAGGGAAGCTCCTTATGCAAAGTCCTTGATGGTTCGAGTTTTTTGCCGACATCATACGGCGTTTTCAGAGAGTTTTGGCAACCGGGGGACGGATCGCTAGCCGGAAACTGGCCGGGATCAAAAATACGGATTACTGCAGGGTTTCAGGTTGACCTGAAACCCTGCGTGCGCTGCGCCATTCGTTTTCGCTGATGGCCGCATCTTCACCATCCAACTGGTGCAGAATCTGGAAGTAATCTTGCTTTGAATGATGGCTCAGAGCGGTAGCCCGGTCATTGACCTTGATGACATACACGCGCTGTACATTCTGATGGTCAAACCCGCGCCACTGTGCTGGTCCCTTGAGCAGGCTGTAACTGTGATCTTCCAGGGCTTTGATGACGGTCTGGGTGTTGAGTGTTTTGCTGCGGTTGACGGCGTCAGCCCATTGGTGGATGACGGTATAGGCAGAGGCGGCAGCACTGGGTGGATAAAGGCCGTATTCACGGTTGAAGTTTTCCACAAAGGCCATGCCGCTTTTCGAGTTTTCCAGTTCGGGTACCCGCCATAGCCAGTGCTCGGTGCCTATGGTGCCGACCATGATGCTGGAGCCGGCTTGTTCGATCACCGACTGGGTCAGGTTGGGTGCGACAATCTGCATGTCGCGGCGCAGCCCCATGCTGTCGGCGGTACGGATGGCCCGCACCAGGTCATGGCCATAGAGAACCAGCACCAGTACATCGGCATCGCTGGCTTCGGCTGCCTGCAGGGCGGCACTGTAATCCGAGTGTTTGGCCGTCGGGAAAGGAATGCTCACACCGGGATGGGCAGCACGATCCGTGGTTTTGGTATTGCTGCGCAGTGCCTCTTCAGAAGTATGTCCCCAGTTGTAGTCGGCGGTAATATAAAAATATTTCTTGTCGGCAAAGTGTTGTGTCAGATACTGGCCGAGCGCACGGCCGGTCATGGTGGCACTGGTGCTTTCGCGAAAAATATGGCGGTGTCCCTTTTCCGTGGTGACATCGTTGGAGTAGCCAATGGTTGCAAAGTACAGACGGTTGTGTGCTTTGGCCTGTTCACCGGCGGCAATGGCTTCGGCACTGGAAACGCTGCCAAACAGCATCGCCGCGCCCTCGTTCACCATGCTGTCAACATTGTGGCGAGCCTTGTCGGGGCGGGCTGCACTGTCGCGGTTGGTCAGCTTCAGGGGTCTGTCCAGCACCCCGCCGTTGCGGTTGATTTCATTCACTGCCAGTAATGCGCCACGCATTTGTGCCAGCCCTTCTTCGCGATAGTGTCCGGTGCGGGGATAGCTCAGCCCGATCAGGACAGGGTCACCAGGCTGGGCAGCGACAAAGGAAGGAAAAGACATAACCCAGAGCGCCATGGCGATCAGTAAGCGCGTCATGGAAGGTTCCTTATTATTCTTGGAGTACGGGGGCTTTATGATCTGGGGAATGTGCAGGGATTGCGGTGAAAATGTAACTCCCCCTTAGTCGATAGAAGTCAAAACACTGACCTGATATTGCCAATGGCTTGAGTTGGCGCGAGGGCAGTGACATGCCTGTTGAGGCACGGTAGCGGCTATTTTGGTTTGCTGGCCAGTATTACCGCGCGACGTGGTGCCGGCAGGCCTTCAACGGTAAGGCTGTGGTCATCCGGATCAAGAAAGGACTCCAGCGACTGCCACTGCATCCAGTCGGTGCTGCGCTGCTCTTCAATCGTGGTGGTGCTTTCGTCCACACAGCGCACGTTGCGAAAGCCGGCGCGCCGCAGCCAGAGCATCAATGCCGGTACCGATGGCAAAAACCAGACGTTGCGCATCTGCGCATAGCGGTCTTCAGGTACCAGCACCTGTTGCTCGTCACCTTCGACAACCAGGGTTTCCAGCACCAGCTCGCCGCCGGGCAGCAGGCAGTCCTTCAGGGCCAGCAGGTGATCGATTGGCGATTTGCGGTGATAGAGCACACCCATGGAAAAGACCGTATCAAAGCCTTCCAGCTTGGGCGGCAGGTCTTCCAGGGCGAAGGGTAGATGCCAGACTGGAGCGTGCGGCAAGAATTTCTTCACCACATGGAATTGACAGAAAAACAGCCAGTTGGGGTCAACGCCAACCAGTGTCTTGGCACCGGCTCCGAGCATGCGCCACATGTAATAACCATTGCCGCAGCCGACATCCAGCACCCGCTTGCCTTCAAGATCAAGATGCGGAGCAACCCGCTCCCATTTCCAGTCCGAGCGCCACTCGGTATCCACATGCACATCAAACAGGTGGAAGGGCCCTTTACGCCAGGGGTGCAGGCCGCGCAGGGCTGCGGTCAGCTGCTCGCGCTGCTCCGCGCTGCAGGAACCGTTCAGTTCCAGCCGCTCTGCCAGCTCCTGCTGCTCCAGCTGTAGTGGCGGAATTTGCTGAACGGCATTCATCCAGCGCGGCAGGTCACCATGGCCGATATCGAAATGCTGGTTGAACTGCTCCTGTACCGAGCGGGCCCATTGCTTGAGCGGGGTGCGGTCCAGATGACGGGCAAAGTTGGTGAAATCAATCATGGCAGGGCGATCATCGAAGCGAAGTTGATGCATTGAAACCAGGGGTAGACCTTGCTGAAGCCTGCCTGCAGCAGGCGCTGGCGGTGTTCATCCAGGCTATCGGGCAGCATGACCTTCTCGATGGCGCGGCGCTTCTGGGCAATCTCCAGTTCGCTATAGCCGTTGGCCCGCTTGAAAGACAGGTGCAAGTCGTTAAGCAGCTCATGCTCTGCCGGATCGTCAAAGTGCAGTTTTTCCGAGAGGATCAGTGCGCCGCCGGGCAGCAATTGCTGGCGGATATTGGTGAGCAGTTCCAGCCGGCGTTCCGGCGGAATGAACTGCAGGGTGAAATTCAGGGTCACCACCGAACAGGGCTCAAGCGCAAGCTGCAGGATGTCGGCCTCGATCACTTCGGCCGGCAGCAGCTCCTGGTACATGGCGTCCTGCGCCTGTAGGTATTCACGGCAGCGGCTGACCATGGC
>CAZKTB010000124.1:0-4788 GCA_964555485.1 uncultured Thiopseudomonas sp.
ATCTGTTGGTCCAGGTGTTGTGATCGAGGACGAGGCGGTCATTGGCGACAACGTGGTACTGGGCGCCCACTGCTTTGTCGGTGCGCGCAGCCGTATCGGCAAAGACGGCTGGCTGGCCCCGCGAGTAACCCTGTATCACGATGTCAGCATTGGCGAGCGGGTGGTGATCCAGTCCGGTGCCGTGCTGGGTGGTGAAGGCTTCGGCTTTGCCAAGCAGGATGGCGAATGGCTGAAAATCGCCCAGATCGGCGGTGTCAGTGTCGGCGATGATGTGGAAATCGGTGCCAATACCACTATCGACCGTGGTGCGCTGGATGACACCCGCATCGGTAACGATGTCAAACTGGACAACCAGATCATGATTGCCCACAACGTTGAAGTGGGTGACCACACCGCCATGGCGGCCTGTGTCGGCATTTCCGGCAGCACCCGTATCGGCCGCAACTGCATGCTGGCGGGCGGAGTGGGACTGGTGGGCCATATAGATATTTGTGACAATGTTTTCGTGACTGGAATGACCATGGTCACCCACAGCATCACCGAGCCAGGCGCATACTCATCAGGTACCGCGATGCAGCCGGCCGGCGACTGGAAAAAGAACGCAGTGCGCTTCCGTCAGCTGGACGATATGGCCAGACGTATTCGTGCATTGGAGAAAAACGACAGGAAGTAACTTGCCTCACCGCTGCTGCTTCTGTTTACTTGTTTGGCCTGAGCGGAACACCTGTGATGTGTCGCCGTAGCCTTTTGAAAATGTAAGGTTAATTTACCCATGTTGGATATCAATCAAATTCGCCAGTTGTTGCCTCATCGTTACCCTTTTTTGCTGGTGGACCGGGTAGAAACCCTCGATCTTGAAGAAAAGACCATCAAGGCCTACAAGAATGTCAGCATCAACGAGCCGTTCTTCAATGGTCACTTCCCGCAGCACCCGATCATGCCCGGCGTGCTGATTACCGAAGCCATGGCCCAGGCTGCCGGCATTCTCGGTTTCAAGATGATGGATTCCTCACCAGAGGATGGCACCCTGTATTACTTTGTTGGTTCCGACAAGCTGCGTTTCCGTCAGCCAGTGGTGCCTGGTGACAGGCTTGACCTGCAGGCGCGCTTTCTCAGCGTCAAGCGCGGTATCTGGAAGTTTGACTGTCGTGCCACAGTCGGCGATGCTTTGGTATGTTCAGCTGAAATCATCTGTGCGGAACGCAAACTATGAGTTTGATTGACCCTCGCGCCATTATTGATCCATCCGCGCGGCTGGCTGCCAATGTGCAGGTCGGCCCCTGGACCGTTATTGGTCCGGACGTGGAGATCGGCGAGGGTACTGTTGTTGCATCCCATGTGGTGATCAAGGGCCCGACGGTAATCGGGCGCGACAACAGGATTTACCAGTTCTCTTCGGTGGGCGAAGATACGCCCGACCTGAAGTACAAGGGTGAACCGACCCGCCTGATAGTCGGTGACCGCAACGTGATCCGCGAAGGCGTTACCATCCATCGCGGTACCGTGCAGGACCGCAGTGAAACCCGTATCGGCAACGACAACCTGTTGATGGCCTACGTGCATGTAGGCCATGACAGCGTCATCGACAACCATTGCATTCTGGTCAACAACACGGCGCTGGCCGGTCATGTGCACGTGGGTGACTACGCCATCCTGTCGGGCTACACATTGGTGCACCAGTATTGTCACATAGGTCCGTACAGTTTTACCGCCATGGGTACGGCTGTTGGCAAGGATGTGCCCGCTTTTGTCACTGTGGCCGGCAACCCTGCCGAAGCACGCAGCATGAACTTTGAAGGCATGCGTCGCCGCGGCTTCACCCCTGCCACTGTCCAGGCACTGCGCCGTGCCTACAAGCTGGTCTATCGCAGCGGTCTGACCGTTGATCAGGCCGTGGAGCAGCTGGCCGACAGTGCTGCTGAATATCCGGAGGTTGCCCTGTTCCGTGACTCCATCCGTCACTCGACCAGGGGCATTACCCGTTAATGAGTAAAACTATCAAGGTTGCCCTGGTTGCCGGTGAAGCTTCCGGCGATATTCTCGGTGCCGGTCTCATGCGCGAACTGCGCAAGCAACACCCGAAAATAGAGTTCATTGGTGTTGGCGGCCCGCTCATGCAGGAGCACGGGCTGCAATCTTTCTTTCCGATGGAACGACTGGCCGTAATGGGCCTGGTCGAGGTGCTGGGCCGTTTGCCCGAGCTGATGAAACGTCGCAAACAGTTGGCTGAATATCTGTTGCAGGAGCAACCGGATGTCTTCGTCGGCATTGATGCACCTGACTTCAATCTCGATCTTGAGCTGAAACTGCGCGAGCAGGGCATCAAGACTGTTCACTACGTCAGTCCTTCGGTATGGGCCTGGCGCCAGAAGCGGGTCGTCAAGATTCGCCAGGCTTGTGACCTGATGCTGTGCCTGCTGCCATTCGAGGCAAGCTTCTATGAAGAGCACGGGGTGCCAGTGCGCTTTGTTGGCCATCCGCTGGCCGACAGTATCGCTCTGGAACATGACCGTGACGAAGCACGCCGTGAGCTTGGGCTGGATCTGGAAGCACCGCTGGTCGCCCTGATGCCGGGCAGTCGTGGCAGCGAGGTCTCTCGTCTTGGCGGCCTGTTCCTGCAAACCGCACGGCTGTTGCATCAGCATGACTCAGAGTTGCGCTTTGTCATGCCGGCAGCCAATGCCCTGCGTCGCGAGCAACTGGAAAGCCTGCTTAAAAGCTATCCCGAGGTGCCGGTAACCCTGCTTGATGGTCAGTCACAGCTGGCGTTGCAGGCCTGTGATGCGGTGCTGATCGCATCGGGAACCGCCACCCTGGAAGCCATGCTGTTCAAGCGGCCGATGGTGGTTGCCTATCAGCTGGCAGAGATGACTTACCGTATCCTCAAGCTGATGGTGAAAAGCAGCTATTTCGCCTTGCCCAACCTGCTGGCGGGCGAGGCCCTGGTGCCGGAACTGATCCAGCATGCGGCCACACCAGAAAACCTTGCCTGTGCTGTCGAACAGCAGTTGCGTGACGGCAGCCGCCAGACCGACCGTTTTCTCGAACTGCATCTGCAGCTGCGACGGGAAGCGTCCAGCGAAGCAGCCAAGGCAGTGCTGAAGCTGCTGGAAGCATGATGGCCGGTTGTCACAGGCTGAGTACCCCATGCAGCTAGACTTGCTCGACTTTCCCGAAGTGGCCCTGCTGGCCGGCGTTGACGAGGTGGGCCGTGGCCCCCTGTGCGGGCCTGTAGTGGCGGCAGCGGTGATTCTCGACCCGCAACGACCGATCGACGGGCTACAGGATTCAAAAAAGCTCACTGAAAAACGCCGTATAGAGCTGGATGCCCGTATTCGCGAGCAGGCACTGGCCTGGTGCGTGGCCCGTGCCGAGGTGGAGGAGATCGACCGCCTCAATATTCTGCATGCCACCATGCTGGCCATGCAGCGGGCGGTCGAAGGGCTGCAGCTGACACCGGAGCTGGCCCTGATTGACGGCAATCGTTGCCCGCAACTGGCGGTACCCTGCCAGGCCATCGTCAAGGGCGATGACCGGGTGCCGGCGATTGCCGCAGCATCCATTCTGGCCAAGGTGGCCCGGGACACTGAAATGCAGCAGCTAGATCTGCTGTACCCGGGCTATGGCATCGCCGGCCACAAGGGTTATCCGACCAAACAGCATCTACAGGCCCTGCAGCAGCTGGGAGCCACCCCGATTCACCGGCGTTCGTTCAAGCCGGTACAGCAAGCACTGGAGACACAGGGCGCATGAGCCAGGCAGTAACCATTGCATTGCTGTTTCATGCCTTTCTGGTGGCATCCTTCAGTATCCGCATTCTATTGCGTGACGACCTTTCGCCGCCGGCACGACTGGCCTGGTTCATCATTCTCAACGTGTTGCCCTATTTCGGTAGTGCTGCCTACTTCCTGTTTGGCGAAATTGACCTGGGCAACCGGGCGCACCGCTTGCACGATAGGGTATTCGCCGAGCTGCGCAAGGAAGGCGCAGGCTTCATGGGCGAGCCGGAAAGCACCGACGGACTGATTCAGCAGATTTACCGACCGGCATTTCGTTATGCATCCTCGATCAACGGCTTCCATCCGGTTGATGGTAACCGAGCCGAGCTGCTGGCTGATGCCGATGAGACTGTGCGGCGCATGATCGCCGACATGGATGCCGCTACCGATCATATCCATGTGCTGTATTACATCTGGCTGGATGACAAGACAGGCACGGCAGTGGCCGAGGCGCTGATAAGGGCTGCCAGACGTGGTGTCACCTGCCGGGCGATTGCCGATGGTCTGGGCTCGCGCCATCTGATCGGCTCGGTGCTCTGGCACCGGATGAAGCTGGCCGGAGTACAGGTGGCGGTTGCGCTGCCTTACAACAGGCTGTTCAGAACCATCCTGACCAGCCGGCTCGATCTGCGCAATCACCGCAAGATCACCGTGATCGATGCCGAGATTACCTATTGCGGCAGCCGCAACTGTGCCGATCCCGAGTTCTTGCCCAAGGCCAGATATGCACCCTGGATCGACATCATGCTGCGTCTGCAGGGACCGATTGTGGCGCAGAATCAGCTGTTGTTTGCCAGTGACTGGATGCAGGCCACCGGCCAGTCATGCAACTGCATTCCGCTACGTGCCACTGAGCTGGAGAACGGCTTTCCGGCGCTGGTGATGGGGGCAGGTCCGACTGAGCGGCCCAAGGTTACGCCGCAGTTGTTTGTCAGTCTGTTCTCAAGTGCCGAGCACAGCCTGACGTTGACTACACCCTATTTCGTTCCGGACGCCACCACGCTGGAAG
>CAZKTB010000125.1:0-3005 GCA_964555485.1 uncultured Thiopseudomonas sp.
AGAACTGGCATGTCTACCAGCCGGGCGAATGGGTGCTCTGGCGTGACGGTGAGGTACTGGCGCAGGGCGGTTTGTAGGTGCGAATTCATTCGCACCTACAGAATACAAAATAATCGTAGGTTCGAATTTATTCGAACAAGTGCATGCATGAAAGCTTGCAGCTAGATTCTGCGACTTCACTACGTTTCGCGCAGAATGACAGAGTGGTGGTTTCGCACCTACAGTTCTATCAGCGCGACAAGGACTGCATCGCCTGCTCCAGTCCGGACAGGGTCATGGGATACATCTCGCCTTCCACCAACTCATTGATCATGCCGATCGAGCGGGTGTAGTGCCAGCTCTGCTGCGGGTAGGGGTTGAGCCACACCAGCCGGTCGAAGTGCTGCATGAAGCGCTGCATCCAGAGGTAACCGGGCTCGTCATTCCAGTGTTCGACACTGCCGCCGGCATGGCTGACCTCGTAGGGCGCCATGCTGGCATCACCGACAAAGATCACCTTCCAGTCGCTGCCGTAGGTATGCAGCAGGTCGTAGGTGGGCGTGCGCTCGCTGGTGCGGCGCAGGTTGTTTTTCCACACAGATTCATAGATGAAATTGTGGAAATAATAGTACTCAAGGTGCTTGAACTCGCTGCGGCAGGCACTGAACAGCGCCTGGCACTCCTCGATGTGGGCATCCATCGAGCCGCCGATATCGAACAGGATCAATAGCTTGACGGTGTTACGCCGCTCCGGCCGCATGCGGATGTTGAGCAGGCCGCCATCGCGGGCGGTGTGCTCGATGGTACCTTGCAGGTCCAGTTCCTCGGCGGCACCCTGGCGGGCAAACTGGCGCAAACGGCGCAGTGCCATCTGGATCGAGCGGGTGTTGAGCTGCTCGTCCTCGTCCAGGTTCTTGTATTCGCGTTGCTCCCACACCTTGACCGCACGGCCCTGACGTTCGCCAGCGTTGCCGATGCGGATGCCTTCAGGGTGGTAGCCACCGGAGCCGAACGGGCTGGTGCCGCCGGTGCCGATCCACTTGTTGCCGCCGGCATGCTTCTTCTGTTGCTCTTGCAGGCGCTGCTTGAAGGTCTCGATCAGCTTGTCCAGCCCGCCGAGGGTCTCTATTTTCGCCTTGTCTTCTTCACTGAGCTGGCGCATGAATTCGCGGCGCAGCCATTCGTCGGGGATCAGCGCCTCGATGTGTTCCTGCAGGTTTTCCAGCCCCTTGAAGTAGGCGGCAAAGGCACGGTCGAACTTGTCGTAATGGCGCTCGTCCTTGACCAGCACGGCACGCGCCAGATAGTAGAATTCGTCCATGTCGGCGAATACTACATTGCGCTCAAGGGCGGCGATCAGGTCGAGCAGTTCGCGCAGCGAGACCGGCACGCGCGCAGCGCGCAGCTCGTTAAACAGGCTAAGCAGCATGATGAAACCCTAACGGCGGTTGCGGTTCATGAAGGCCAGCCGCTCCAGCAGCATGATGTCCTGTTCGTTCTTGATCAGCGCGCCTGCCAGCGGTGGCAGTGACTTGTTGGCGTCGGCCTCACGCAGGGCATCGACACCGATCTGGTCGGCCATCAGCAGCTTGAGCCAGTCCACCAGCTCGCTGGTGGAGGGTTTCTTTTTCAGGCCGGGTGCCTTGCGGATGTCGAAGAAAATTTCCAGCGCCTGGCTGACCAACTGCTGGCTGATGTCGGGGTAGTGCACATCGACGATCTGACGCAGGGTATCGGCATCGGGGAAGGCGATGTAATGGAAAAAGCAGCGGCGCAGGAAGGCGTCCGGCAGCTCCTTCTCGTTGTTGGAGGTGATGATGATGATCGGCCGCTGCTTTGCCTTGATGGTCTGGTCGGTTTCGTAGACGTAGAACTCCATGCGGTCCAGTTCTTGCAGCAGGTCGTTGGGAAATTCGATGTCGGCCTTGTCGATTTCATCAATCAGCAGGATCACCCGCTCGTCGGCCTCGAAGGCTTCCCACAGCTTGCCCTTGACGATGTAGTTGCCGATGTCGTGCACCCGCTCGGAGTTGAGCTGGGAGTCGCGCAGGCGGCTGACCGCATCGTACTCGTACAGGCCCTGGTGAGCCTTGGTGGTGGACTTGATGTGCCAGGTGATCAGGCGGGCGCCAAAGGCTTCGGCCAGTTCTTCGGCCAGCATGGTCTTGCCGGTGCCGGGTTCGCCCTTGACCAGTAGCGGACGTTCGAGGGTGATGGCGGCGTTGACTGCCAGTTTCAGGTCGTCGGTGGCGACGTAGGAGGAGGTGCCGGTAAATTTCATGCGTGGCTCTTGTACTAAAGTTATGTGTTTGTCATCGCTGCACGGGGCAGCAGCTTATGATTAGATGGTGTGACTATAGCAGCAAGCGAACGATTGGCGTGAATGAGTGCCAATTTTGACCGGATGTGTCTCTTCAGGTCTGTGATTTATTTGCAGAAAATCTGCACATCATGTCTGTCGATGACAATGATGAAGAAATAATTGATGCGCAGATGGCAGAAAACAAGCCACACCGCAAAGCATTGCTGTATACACAGAATATCCAATCAAGAGGGCAGGAAATAATGGCCAAGATTTTCATCGACAACGCTCAGAGTGTCGGCAACACGCCGCTGGTACAAATCAACCGGATTGCGCCCAAGGGTGTCAGCATTCTGGCCAAGGTCGAATCGCGCAACCCGGCCGGTTCGGTCAAGTGCCGTATCGGTGTCGCCATGATCGAGGCTGCCGAGCGCAGTGGCAAGCTCAAGCCAGGTGTGGCAATGGTCGAGCCGACATCCGGCAACACTGGTATCGGGCTGGCATTTGTTGCCGCGGCCAAGGGGTACCGGCTGATCCTGACCATGCCGTCCTCGATGAGCCTGGAGCGCCGCAAGATCCTCAAGGCGCTGGGTGCCGAGCTGGTGCTGACCGAGCCGGCCAAGGGCATGAAGGGTGCCATCGAGAAGGCGCAGGAGCTGGTGGATGCCGATCCGGAAAATTTCATCATGCTGCAGCAGTTCGAGAACCCGGCCAACCCGGACAT
>CAZKTB010000125.1:3105-4780 GCA_964555485.1 uncultured Thiopseudomonas sp.
TGGTGGATGACGAGGATGCCAAGCAGATGGCGCTGCGCCTGATGCGTGAAGAGGGCATTCTGTGCGGTATTTCCAGTGGCGCGGCGATGGTGGCGGCAGTGCGCCTGGCAGAGCAGCCGGCCATGCAGGGCAAGACCCTGGTGGTGGTCCTGCCGGACTCGGGCGAGCGTTACCTGTCCAGCATGCTGTTTGATGATCTGTTCACCGAGCAGGAACTGCAGCAGTAAAGCAGCCCTCTGTGCCGGCCGTTCCGGGCAGGACGGCCGGCCAGCCTTGCGTCAAGGACAGCAGGGCTGAAAAGTGCCACAATGCTGTGAACTGTTGTGCTCATGGTCAAGGAGAACCCAGATGACAGCCCGATGTCCCGCAGCTGCCATTGCCCGGCAAATTCTTAACGGCTTCGATGCCTACCGCAAGGAGTTCCGCCAGATTACCAACCTGGGGCGTTACCGCTTCGAGCAGGCCCAGTGGCAGGAAATCCAGCACGCCTCGGCGCGCCGCATCCAGATCTACAAGGAACATATCCAGCAAACCCGTGATGGGCTGATGAGCCTGTACGGCGAGGCGATGTTGCTGGATGTGGGCAACTGGTCAGCGATCAAGAGTTCCTATATGGGCCAGATCGATCTGCGGCTGGACGACGAGCTGTCCGAGACCTGGTACAACTCCGTTTTCAACAGCCTGTTCAGTCATGACATGATCTGCAACGAAAACATGTTCGTGCAGACTACCCGCAAGGGCCGGGTCAGCGGCGAGACTCCGATGCAGATCCGCCTGTATCGTCCGCAGGGCGAGCTGCGCGCCACTCTGCGTCAGATCATGGAAGACTATCGCTTCGAGATCCCTTACGCCAATCAGGAAGCCGATCTGGAACGCATCGAGTATCAGCTGCGTGAAAGCCTGCCGGAGTGGGTCTGCAAGGATCCGGATCTGAGCATCGAGCTGTACAGCTCGCGACTGTACCGCAACAAGGGTGCCTATATTCTTGGCCGTATTTTCACTGCTGAAGACCAGTGGCCGCTGGTGCTGCCACTGCTCAACCTGGAAGGCCAGGGCGTCAGTTTTGATGCGGCAATTACCGACGAGGCGGAAGTCTCCATCATCTTCTCTTTCACCCGCTCCTACTTCATGGTGCGGGTCGGCTATCCGGCAGAGTTCATCAGCTTCCTGCAGAAAATCCTGCCACGCAAGCACCTGTGGGAGCTCTATACCTCGATCGGTTTTTACAAGCAGGGCAAGACCGAATTCTACCGTTCACTGATGCAGCACCTGGAAGAGACCGACGATCTGTTCATCATGGCGCCGGGCATTCGCGGCATGGTGATGACGGTGTTCACCCTGCCGGGCTACAACACGGTATTCAAGGTAATCAAGGACAGATTCTCGCCGTCGAAAACCGTTGACCGTGCCATCGTCATCGACCGTTACCGGCTGGTGAAATATGTGGACCGGGTCGGCCGGCTGGCGGATACCCAGGAGTTTTCCGATCTGCGTTTTCCGCTGGAGAAGTTCGAACCCGAGTGCCTTGAGGAGTTGCTCGAGGTGGCACCTTCCACCATCGAGGTACAGGGTGACGAGGTGCTGGTCCGCCACTGCTGGACCGAGCGCCGCATGACACCCCTGAACATCTATCTGGACAATGCCACCAGCGAACAGCAGGTGCGCGAAGCCCTGG
>CAZKTB010000126.1:0-3576 GCA_964555485.1 uncultured Thiopseudomonas sp.
GGCGGCATGCTGACCAATATGGAAAACCAGCTCAAGGAGCAGGGCGCCAGTGACAAATTTGACGAGGTGCTGGAAGAGATTCCGCGTGTGCGTGAAGACCTTGGCTATCTTCCGCTGGTTACCCCGACCTCACAAATTGTCGGTACCCAGGCCGTAATCAACGTGCTGACCGGTGAGCGCTACAAGTCAATCACCAAGGAAACGGCCGGCGTGCTCAAGGGCGAGTATGGCGCCGCACCTGCGCCTTTCAATGCCGAGCTGCAGGCCAGGGTGCTGGATGGTGCCGAGCCGATCACCTGCCGTCCGGCCGACCTGCTGGAAAACGAGCTGGACAAATTGACTGCCGAACTGCAGCAGCTGGCCGAAGAGAAAGGCATCCGTCTGGCCGAAGGTGAGCAGCTGATTGATGACGTACTGACTTACGCGCTGTTCCCGCAGATTGGCCTGAAGTTTCTGGAAAACCGTGATAACCCTGACGCTTTCGAGCCGGTACCCACTGGCCAAGAGCGTGCCGGGGCGGACGATGCCCCTGCGGTTTATACCGTTGATGTCAACGGCAAGAGCTTTGTGGTGCAGGTCAACGCAGGCGGCGACATCGAGGGCATCAAGCCGGTCGCAGCTGCTGGTGGTGATGCCGCCGCCGAGCAGGCACCGGTTGCCGGTAGTGGTGATCCACAGGGCGCACCACTGGCCGGCAATATCTTCAAGATTCTGGTGAAAGCGGGCCAGGCGGTGGAAGAGGGTGAGGTGATGATCATTCTCGAAGCCATGAAGATGGAGACCGAGATCCGTGCCTTCCGCAGTGGTACCGTCAGCGGTATCAGCGTCCAGGTTGGCGACAGTGTGAACGTGGGCGATTGCCTGGTCACCATCGCTTAAGGGGGCAGCACCATGGAAAAACTATTGGGCCTGTGGCAAAGCACCGGTATCTATCAGCTGGAAATAGGTCAGGTGGTCATGTTGCTAATCTGTCTGGCGCTGATCTATCTGGCGATCCGCAAGGGGTTCGAGCCGCTGCTGCTGATTCCGATCGGTTTTGGCGGTGTGCTGGCGAACATTCCCGGAGCCGGCATGGCCGAGGCTGGTGGCCTGCTGGATCTGCTCTATCAGATCGGTCTGCCGACCAGCGTATTCCCGCTGCTGATCTTCATGGGCGTGGGAGCCATGACGGATTTCGGTCCCATGCTGGCCAACCCGAAAACTCTGCTGCTGGGCGCGGCAGCCCAGTTCGGCATTTTTGGCACATTGTTGGGCGCGCTGGCCATAGGCACGCTGGGTATCCCGGGACTGGAATTCAGCATGCGCGAAGCGGCATCCATTGCCATCATTGGTGGCGCAGACGGCCCGACCTCGATCTTTGTCACCGCACGCCTGGCTCCCGAGCTGCTCGGACCCATTGCCGTGGCTGCCTATTCCTACATGGCGCTGGTACCACTGATCCAGCCGCCGATCATGCGGGCGCTGACCAGCAAGGAAGAGCGGGCCATTGTCATGACCCAGCTGCGCCATGTCAGCCAGGCCGAGAAGATCATCTTCCCGCTGGCGCTGAGCCTGCTGATCGGCTTGTTGCTGCCGGACGCCGCGCCCCTGGTGGGCATGTTCGCCTTTGGCAACCTGATGCGTGAGAGCGGTGTGGTCGAGCGTCTGGCCGATACCTCGCGTAATGCGCTGATCAACATCGTCACCATCGCACTGGGACTGACGGTAGGTGCCAAACTGTCGGCAGATTCCTTCCTGCAGCTGAAGACCCTGGGCATCCTGCTGCTTGGCATGGTGGCATTCAGTGGCGGGACTGCAGCAGGTGTGATCATGGCGAAAATCATGAACCTGTTCAGCACCCACAAGATCAATCCGCTGATCGGTTCTGCCGGAGTATCGGCGGTACCCATGGCGGCACGGGTATCCAACCGTGTTGGCCTGGAAGCCAATCCGCAGAACTTCCTGCTGATGCATGCCATGGGCCCTAACGTGGCCGGAGTCATCGCCTCGGCGGTGGCTGCCGGAGTGCTGCTCAGCTTTGTCGGCTAGATAGACATAGCCTGGGCTGGCAGGCTGCTTGCCGCTGCAATCAGAATGTACGGAATCTGGGGCTGGCAATTGCCACCAGCAACAGACCTGTGGCTACCATACCGAAGGCATGGGCCAGCGAGCTGTGTTGTGCCACCACGCCCATCATGGCTGGCCCGGCGAGCACGCCGGCAAAGCCGATGGTAGTAGCCGCCGTAACTGCCAGATGTGGTGGCATGTGCTTCTGGTGGTTCAGTGACGAAATCAGCAGCGGCGAGACATTGGCACAGCCAAGCCCACACAGACCATAGCCCAGCAGGCTGAGCAGCCAGTGCGGTGTAGCCAGACCAAGTAACAATCCGCCAGCGGCTATCAGTCCGCCCAGACCTATCATGCGCACGCGGCCGAGCCTTGCCGTCAGGCTGTCGCCCAGAAAGCGTCCCAACGTGATCATCAGCGCGAAAGCGGCATAGCCCAATCCGCCACTGGCTGCCGGCAAGCCACGGTAATCAACCAGAAACAGCGCGCTCCAGTCGAGAATGGCCCCTTCGGCCAGATAGACGATGAAACACATCAGGCCGACCAGGACGATGGCCGTGTTGGGCCAGTGTCGGCCTCCGCTCTGGTTGCGGGTCTTGCGCGGCATCAGGCCCGGCCATGACCAGGCGAGCAGTAACAGGATGCTGGCCACAGCCAGCAGCGGGCTGAGTACCGGCGAGACGCCAGCCATCAGCAACAGGGTGACCAGCAGGGCACCGCTGATGGTGCCCAGGCTGAACATGCCGTGAAAGCCGGCCATCATGCTGCGTCCGGCCCGCGATTCGACCGCCAGTCCCTGCACGTTGAGTGCGATGTCCAGTACGCCCATGCTGCCGCCGAAGGCAAACAGCACCAGTGCCATGAGCCAGAGCTGGTTGACAAAGATGATGCCGCATAGGGCAGCAGCCAGCATCAGGGCGGCTCCGGTGACGGTGCGGCGGATGCCAAGGCGGCCGGTAAACAGTGCGGTCAGGGGCATGCAGCACAGCGAGCCAAACCCGACACTGAGCAACAGCAAGCCGAAGGTGGCTTCGCTCATGGGGATTCGCGCATGCACATAGGGCACCAGGGGTGCCCACACCGCCAGTCCCAGTCCGGTCAGGAAAAAGCCGGCCCTGGTGGCGAGAATGTGCATCAGAAACATTGACTGCGGACGCAACGACATTGCAGGCAGATCTCCTCGGGATGAATAACCGGCATGACGCTTGGCTGCCCGCACGTGCTATAGTGTTCGCCGTTTGTTTTATGGTATCTGGAAATGAAGTTTATCCACCGACGGGAAGTTTTGCACGAGGGCGATCTGGTCATCATTCACTGTTCGCAGATGTGCAATATTCGCCTGATGAATGACGCCAACTTCCGCAGTTATAAAAATGGCGGCCGGCACACCTACCATGGCGGTGCCTTCGACCGTTTCCCGGCAAGGATCAGGGTGCCTTCTGACGGCGCCTGGAATATCACGCTGGATGCGGTAACACGCAGGGCCATCAGTCTCACACGCAAGGCCAAGTTCGACTACCGGATCAAGAT
>CAZKTB010000126.1:3676-4744 GCA_964555485.1 uncultured Thiopseudomonas sp.
ATGCCCATGCTCAGTGGATAGGCAAAAGCCATGCTGCTGGCCATGGAGAAACCAAGAACGGCACCTAACGGCTCGAGCAGACCGGTAGCCGCGGCAATCAGGATGGATCGGGCCTTGCCCAGCCCGCTGGCCTGCAGGGCCAGGGCAACGGCAAAGCCTTCGGGAATGTCCTGGATGAGAATGGCGGTGGTCAGCGGCAGGCCCACGCTCAGGTCGCCCTGGGCAAAGGAGACGCCTATTGCCATGCCTTCGGGCAGGTTGTGCAGGGCAATGGCAAACACGAACAGCCAGATACCGCTGATACGCTGGAACTCGGGACCACAGGGACCGGTACTGGCATGCTCATGGGGCGTGAAATGATCCAGGCCGAGCATCAGCAATGTGCCCATTCCTACGCCTGTCACTACTACGGCGGATGCCAGCCAGCCGGAGCTGAACAGCTCTTCGGCTGCTTCCAGCCCGGGCAAAATCAGTGAAAAGGCACTGGCTGCCAGCATCATGCCGGCGGCAAAGCCGAGCAGGGCATCCTGCAGACGCGCCTGCACATTGACCAGAAACAGCAACAGCAGAGCGCCGGCCGAGGTAGCGGCAAAGCCGGCCAGTCCGCCGTAGTTGGCCAATGTGAAGTTGGCAATGTGCCGCTCTTCCAGGCCGTGCAGCGTGCTGCTGACTACCAGTATCAGCAGCAGTGCAAGGGACGCCAGAAAGGCACGGGTCAGCCATGGGTTGGCTCGTGCCTGCAGGCGCCAGGCGCGGATAAGTTCCTGGTAAGCACTGTCCTGATGCATGGTCGAATTCCTTGATAGGGAGGGTGTAAAAAAAATACGTTGTGCCGACTGCTTGATGGCATGCCGGTCGTTTCTGCGTTTGTTGAGCTGATCATGATAACAGTTTGCAAAGTTATAGATGAAGCTGTCTGGATGTGGCGAAACACAGGGTTGTGAATTCCGCTGTTTGGCTACATTCATTTTTCTGCAGAAATAAAAAAGCCCCGCTTGTGGCGGGGCTTTTTCTGGCCATCAGCTCTTACAGGGCTGGCAGCTCGGCTTTGTCAGCGGCTTCCTGGTA
>CAZKTB010000127.1:0-4651 GCA_964555485.1 uncultured Thiopseudomonas sp.
CTGAGTACTACCTCTTCGGTATCATCTCCCCGCTGTCCTTCGGTTGTATTGGTGCAACGATCAACTTCACCACCGCGATCATCGTGTCCAACATGACCGAGAAGCCAAGTGAAGAGATCCAGGAGATGGTACGTCGCGTACGCTACCCATAAACCCGGAACTAGAGTAAAATCCGTGTAACCTTTAGTGGGCTTTCAATGAAAGCCCACTTTTTTTGTCTGGAGTAACAGTTTTATGTGGCAGCTTCTTGGTGTATTTATTTCCGGTCTGACATTGGCCAGTCTTGCCTTTGCGTTACGCAAACTGACACGCAATCGTATAGGTCCCTGGCTGGTACCAAGCTGCGCTGCTGCCGGTATCTTTGGCTTTTTGGCCATTTACGACTACACCTGGTACGAAAACAAGCTTCTCTTGCTACCCAAGAATATTGTTCTTATCGAAGAAAAACGGGACACCAGCTTTTTTCGCATGTGGAGCTACGTAAATGCTCCAGTTAGCAGCTTCAAGTTTTATGATGGCCAGGCGGTCCAGGCTCCCACCTCTGGCGATGACCGCTTGATGATGTTCTATGTTTACGAATACATCAAAAACCCCATCGAAACCTACGAGGTTTATGCAGCCATCATGGCCTGTGACGAACGCAGCATGGGCATGACCAAGCTGTCCAGCAGTGCCGTTGACAGCCTCAAAAACGACCAAAGCAATGCGAGCGAGCGCCTTGCCAACATTCGCAATGCTGCTGAATGGAAAAACATCGACACCTTCCAGCAGTTGCACAGCAACGATCCCCTGTTCCAGCAGATCTGCTTCTAGAGCTTTTGTCGCAAACTCCACAAAGGGAAAAGGCCATGCAATTGCATGGCCTTTTTCATTATTTCCGCGCTGTTCCTGGCTACCACTGACCTGCTGGCCGTCACTAGCCTGGAACACCTGAAGCTCCGGTCAGTTACAGACCACCTCATACAGCCTGCTCTGACGCTCCAGCTGTAGTGCCTGCTTCGGCAATGCAGCACCGCTTTCGTCCAGCGGCACCAAAATGCTCCTGCTGCAGTTGAGCAGATAGCCCTTCTGCTCGACATGATCAATAAAGGCCTGCTCAAAGCTGTACAAGCGGAAACGGGCAATACGCTCCCCCTGTGCCTCGGCCAGTTGTATATTGCCTTCATCCACTACGCTAAAACCCATTTTAAGAGGCAGCACAAAGGTCCAGGGCCGCCAGAATGCCGGTTGCTCGCGCACTTCGGTAACCACTGCACCTGCCGGCAGCTGTGCCCTGGTACGTTCGAACCAGCTGTATTCAAAATAGACCTGACAAGCCAGGATACCCAGCCCTGCCGCCACTGGAACCATCCATCTGGGCAAGGCCTTGCGGGTCAGAATGCGTGCGTATTGGGCGATACCTGCAGCAAAGAAAGCGGCGCCAGCAGCAATGAAAAGTTTTATCAGCATCGATTTGTTCCAACATGAAAAAGGGCTTCACCAGGAAGCCCTTTTAGTGATCCCTGGGTCTGCTCCGGCAAACCGGAACAGACGGGTGGTATGCAGATCAGTGATTGATCGCAGCGCCGGCACCTTTGGGGTAGCGCACGCTTTCGACCAGATCCTGGATTTCCTGTGGCGGTGCTTCAGTAGCGGAAGATACCGCATAGGCCACGATGAAGTTGAGGATCGCGCCAAAGAAACCGATGCCCAGCGGGTTCACTCCGAAGAACCAGAACTCCTTGGTGTCAGGGAAGATCGCAGTGCCCGGGATGAAGAACCAGCCCTTGAACAGGAAGATGTACACCAGTGTCAGGCTGATACCGGCCAGCATGCCGGCAATGGCGCCTGTGCCGTTCACGCGACGGGAGAAGATACCCATCATCAGCGCCGGGAACAGTGTCGATGCGGCCAGACCAAAAGCCAGAGCTACTGTTTGCGCGGCAAACCCTGGCGGATTCATGCCCAGCCAGGCACTGACACAGAGGGTAGCCAGCATGGCAGTCCGCGCCACGGCCATCTCGCCTTTCTCGCTCAGGTCGGGCTTGAGGGTTTGCTTGACGATGTCATGACTGACTGCCGAAGAGATCGCCATCAGCAAACCTGCTGCGGTAGACAGCGCCGCGGCAATGGCGCCTGCGGCCATCAAGCCGATGGTCCAGCCCGGCAGCTTGGCGATCTCCGGATTGGCGATCACGATGATATCGTTGTTCACAGTCAGCTCGTTACCTTCCCAGCCATGTTCGGCAGCCAGGGTCTGGCCTTTTTCGCTGGCATCATTGTAGTACTGGATCAGGCCGTCACCGTTCTTGTCCTCGAACTTCAGCAAGCCGGTTTCCAGCCAGTTGTTCATCCAGTCCGGACGATGCTCGTAGTCGATGGGTTCAGCCTGGGAGCCGTTCGGATACACGGTATCCATCAGATTCAGGCGGGCCATGGAAGCCACAGCCGGAGCAGTCAGATACAGCAGTGCAATGAACACCAGCGCCCAGCCGGCAGACCAGCGCGCATCGGCCACCTTGGGTACGGTGAAGAAGCGGATGATCACGTGTGGCAGGCCTGCGGTACCCACCATCAGGGTGGCAGTGAGCAGGAAGAAGTTCAGCGGATCGGCAGCGTAAGCGGTGTACTCGGCAAAGCCCAGGTCGCTCAGGATACCGTTGAGCTTGGTCATCACATGGACGCCCTCGCCGCTGACTTCACTGATCATGCCCAGTTGCGGAACGGGGTTACCGGTCAGATGCATGGAAATGAAGATCGGTGGCACCAGATAGGCCACGATCAGCACGCAATACTGCGCCACTTGGGTATAGGTGACACTCTTCATGCCACCGAGAACGGCGTAGAAGAAAGTGATGGCTGCGGCAATCCAGATGCCGGTATCCACCGAGACTTCCAGAAAGCGGGCAAACACCACACCAGAACCTGTCATCTGGCCGATCATGTAGGTCAGCGAAATGCACAGCAGGCTGACTACCGCAATCATGCGGGCCACCTTGCTCTGGTAACGGTCTTCCACGAAGGCGGGCACGGTGAACTTGCCGAACTTGCGCAAGTATGGCGCCAGCAGCATGGCCAGCAGAATGTAACCACCGGTCCAGCCCATCAGGAACGCCGAGCCGGAGTAGCCCATGAAGGCAACCATGCCGGCCATGGACAGGAACGAGGCCGCCGACATCCAGTCACCGGCCACGGCAATGCCGTTGGTAACCGGGTGAATGCCGCCACCGGCCACGTAGAACTCCTTGGTGGATCCGGCCCGGGCCCAGAGCGCGATGCTTATGTAGAGCGCAAAGGAAAGCCCGATGAAAATCATGTTTACTGCAAACTGGCTCATGGTATCAGTCCTCGCTCATGCCAAAACGCTTGTCGATCCGGTTCATACGCCAGGCGTAGAAGAAAACCAGAGCGATGAAGGTGAGAATCGAGCCTTGCTGGGAAAACCAGAAGCCGACGTCAACACCACCAAAGGAAATACCGGACAGTACCGGACGCAGGAAAATTGAAATTCCATAGCCCACCACAGCCCATACCACGAGACAGGTAACGATCAGGCGAAGATTCACCTTCCAGTACGCCTGCGCCACTTCTTTATCGACCATAATTGCGATCTCCGCTTGTTTTTGTTGTCCAGCCTGCAGGCAGCAAAATCGGCACCAGCAAGCTTTCGGAGCGAAATATTGCAAAATGTAACGGTCTTGATAAAGCCCCGACATTAGTCTTATGAGCAAGCTATCGAGTTGTCGTTCTATCTATTACCCGGCAATAAAAACAACTTTGCGCGCATATAAAGTTTGCTTTAGGGCAGTGGTTAAAAGAGTAATAAAACGGGAGGCTAAAACACGCCCCAGGTAGTTAGCAAGCCAAGCTATCCTGTAAAAACAAGATGTTAGCTTTCTTTGTATTTGCCTTTTTAAACCATGCAAAGTCAACTGACATATTTTTGATTACAGTACTGGCCGTGGTGCCATATAAAACCGGGAAATGCTTCAGGTCGTGGTTTAAAACGGCTACAAAGCCTGTTTGCAAACCAGCCTACACCGACCAAAGAATGATGCACCAGGCAATGAAATTCACAGCGTGAGTGCAGCCACCACGCGCCACAGGTACACTGTGCGCGCATTCCCCATCGCACCTGGTGGCCTGTGCGGTTGGTTAACTCAAGTTCGGATGGGCAAGGCGCCGTGACGAGTCATGGCGGGCTATGGCGAGGGAACAGCAACGCGGCACCAGAGTCTCAGGTGTCGAAACTGACGAATGGAATTAACCAGACAAGGCCACTAGCCATGCAAACAATCCCCGCCCTGGTCCTCTGGCCAGCCCTTGCCGCCATCTTCGTACTGCTGGCCGGACTGCTGCTACTCAGACGCTTGATACCCTTGCATGCCCTGCTGACTGCCGCACTGGTGCTTGCCGGCATTTCCACGGTTATGGCCTACCGGGATTACAGCTGGGCCGCCAGTGTGCACAAAACGCTACCAAACGACAGCCTGGTTATCCGCCAGCAGCAGGCGAGCCTGCCATACCATCCATGGACCAGAGTGCATGCTCCCGTGACCGCCATAAGTGTCATCAGTCAGAGCGTTGTCACCATGGAAACAAACGGCAAACGATTGCTGGAACTGGAGCTGCAGGACTTCGATTTGCATAACGGAATGCAACCGGTGATCCG
>CAZKTB010000128.1:0-4615 GCA_964555485.1 uncultured Thiopseudomonas sp.
CAGGGATTTAAAATAAAATATGGCGGTGAAGGAGAGATTCGAACTCTCGATACGGTCTCCCGTATACCCGCTTTCCAGGCGAGCTCCTTCAGCCACTCGGACACTTCACCGCAAATCTGAACAGGCTTTGTGCTCCGTTCAGGTGGCGCACTATACTGGAGGCATTTTTGAAATGCAAGCCTGCATACAGAAATTCCCTCCATGGTGTGATTCGTTGTTTTATCGGGAGCAGGGTTTCTCGTATGACGTGGTGTCCCGGGCCTGTTTACTGTCCTGTATGCATGCTGCAGGTACACTGCAGCCTTTTGAATCATGATTGCGGCCAGGCATGACCGGGCCGCGCAATCCGGACTGGTAAGGAAAGACGTATTGTATTTTTTATGGTCGCGTAAAAAGAAGAAAATCGAGGAAGTGGAAGACGAGCTCGGGCGGATACGCATCGAGGGCAAAGGCTCGAAGCGTTATCTGGTGTTTGGCGAGGACTCGGAACAGAGTGCCGTTTGCATGAGCGCGCCGCTGCGCCTGGAATACGATTATGCAAGGGCGATGCTGCTGGGTGCACTTTGCCATCCGGAGCCGGAGACGGCGCTGTTTCTCGGGCTGGGTGCTGGTGCGCTGGTGCGCAGCTGTCTGGATGCAATCCCCAGCCTGTTTGATGCCGAAATCATCGAGCTGCGTCCGGAAGTGCTGCGGCTGGCGCAGCAGCACATGGGGTTTGCCGAAGACGAGCGCATGACCATTCGCGTGGGTGATGCGCTGGAGTTGCTGGACACTGCCGAGCAGGCTGATCTGGTTTTTCTGGATCTCTACACGGAAGAAGGGCCGTCCAGGGGGCACACCACCTGGGAGTATCTGGCCAAGTGTCATGATCAGCTGAGCGAGGGCGGCTGGCTGATCATCAATCAGTGGGCGCTGCTTAACAACAAGCCGGTGGCTTCGATGCTGCTGCAGGAACTGTTTGACGGGCACTACTGGGAGTTGCCGGTCACCGAGGGCAATGTGATTGTCATGGTGCCGGCCAGCAATACACAAAGCTTGCCGATGGAGCAGTTGCGTGTGCGTGCTGCCGAGGTGGGCAGGCGCCAGGATTATGACATGCTGCCATTGCTGGATGATATCCGTCCCGGCCGTCGCTGAATGGAACTTCTTTTAGGAAATATGCACCAACCGGCTGTTTTTACAGTTTTTCTCAAGTTTGATTGATGGGTGTCAACGCTACTTTTGGGTAGGGGTTTTATTCTGTAATCAGTGCAAATAAAACCAAAATCCCCTCAAGGAGAAATGCATGATTCGTGAAGTAGAAGGTGACATCCTGTTGAGCGACGCTGACGTGATTGCACACGGTATCGCCACTTATGACCCTTTTGATTCAGGACTGGCGCTGGCCCTGCGCGAACGCTTCCCGTCCATGGTGAAGGACTATCGTGTAGTGATCCGCTCCAAGGCACCTAATACCGGAGAAATCTGGGCATGGCGTGGCGTGACCGAAGACGGATCCACGCGCGGTATCATCAACCTGCTGACCCAGGGCATGCAAAGCCAGGCCAAGGCGGCCCGTCCGGTCAAGGCCAAGCTGGAAGACGTCAACCAGGCGTTACGTACGCTGGCCAAGCACGTGCAGGACGAGGGGGTGACCAGTCTGGCACTGCCGCGACTGGCGACCGGAGTAGGGGCGCTCGACTGGGCTGATGTCAAGCCGCTGATTGAGCAGCATCTGGGCGACCTGGGCATTCCGGTAGTGATCTACGAGACCTACCGCAAGGATGAAAAGGCTGACGAAAAACTGGCCTGACCCGACCAAACAAAAACCCGCATGTGTCAAAACGCATGCGGGTTTTTTTGTGCCTGTAAATACCAGACCGGGTTTAGCCCAGTCCGTATTTACGGTCGTTCTCGATGGCGGCATCCATTTCCGCCAGCATGGCGGCACGGACCTTCAGCTTGGTCTGGGCGTGGGCCTTCATGTTCAACTGGGTAAATTGTGCGGCTACGGCTTGTGCGGTTTCCTGCAGGGCCTCGGGCTGCACCACCAGGTCGACAAAGCCTGCTTCACGGGCCTGCTCAGGGGCAAACATCTCGGCGTTGATCACGGCGCGCTGGTAAGCGGCGGGCGTCAGGCGGTCACGGGCCAGCAGCACGCCGGCATCATGCATGGTCATGCCGATCTGCACTTCGTTGAGGCCGATCTTGAAGTCACCATCCACGGCAATGCGGTAGTCGGCGGCCAGCAGCAGGAAGGCTCCCTTGGCGATGGCGTGGCCGGTACAGGCGACAATCACCGGATAAGGATGTGCTAACATACGGCGCGTAAAAGAGGACCCGGTAGCCACCAGATCCAGCGCGTTTTGCGGGCCGGACATCATGACCTTGAGGTCGTAGCCGCCGGAGAGAATCCCCGGCTGACCGGTGATGATCACCACGGCCTTGTCGGCTTCGGCACGATCCAGTGCGTCTGCGAGCTGCTGCCAGACTTCAGGGGACAGGGCGTTGACTTTGCCGTTGTTGATTTGCACAGTGGCGACGCCATTGTCCAGATGGTAACTGACCAGCGTATTCATGCGTGAATTTTCCTTGTTTTTGTTGGCTAAGGACAAATACAGTAGCCATCCGGACGCACAGGGTAAAGCTAAATTGCTGACTTTGCGGTCAGCTTTGCGGCCGATGCTGGCAAGTACAGATAGCGCAATCCCGGGCTCCGTTACTTACATATTCAATAAACCGAACATACTGAGAAAGCATGGACTTGATGGCAGACGAAATTCTCGATGCGCGTGGACTGTTTTGCCCCGAACCGGTAATGATGCTGCACCAGGCAGTACGCCGGCTGCAGGCTGGTCAGATACTGCAGGTGCTGGCCACCGACCCCTCGACACAGCGCGACATTCCCAAGTTCTGCTCCTTTCTGGGACACAGTCTGCTGCAGGCTGACGAGCAGCAAGGGCAATACCACTACTGGATTCGCAAGAAGGACTGACCTGATGGCCAACTTCTACAATATCGGCATCATTGGCCGCCTGGGTAGCGCCAAGGTGCTGGATACCATCCGTCGTTTGAAAGCCTGGCTGCAAGAGCAGGAACTGAACGTCATCCTGGATGAGGCAATTGCCGAAATGTTGCCTGGCCATGATGCCCAGGTCAGCAGTCGTGCCCAGCTGGGCGAGGTCTGTGACATGGTCGTGGTGGTTGGCGGTGACGGCAGCATGCTGGGCGCGGCCCGGGCCATGGTCAATCACAATATCCCGGTGCTCGGCATCAACCGTGGCAACCTGGGTTTCCTTACGGACATCACGCCCGAACACATGGAACAGCAGGTCGGCGCGGTACTGGCTGGCGAGTTCGAGGTTGAAGAGCGTTTTCTGCTGGAGACCGAGGTCTGGCGCGAGGATCACCGCATTGGCGGTGGTGATGCGCTCAACGATGTGGTGCTGCATCCGGGTAAATCCACCCGCATGATCGCCTTTGAGCTCTATATTGATGGCCAGTTTGTCTACAGCCTGAAAGCGGACGGCCTGATCATTGCCACACCGACCGGCTCCACCGCCTATGCCCTGTCGGCTGGCGGCCCCATCATGCATCCGAAAATCGATGCCATGGTGATAGTGCCCATGTATCCACATACGCTGTCGAGCCGGCCGATTGTGGTGGGTGCCGACAGTGAGCTGAAAATTGTCATTTCCCAGGACATGAGCATCTATCCGTTGCTGTCTTGTGACGGCCAGAACCACGCCAACTGTGCGCCGGGCGATGTGGTGTATATTCGCCGCAAGCCCCAGCGCCTGCACCTGTTGCATCCGCGTGAACACAACTTCTACGAAGTCTGTCGCAACAAGCTCGGCTGGGAAAGCCGGCTTGATCAGCGGGGCACTTAGGGGGCTTGTGCCATGCAGATTGATCCGCGGCGGGGCTACGATATCATCGGCGACATTCATGGCTGTGCTACGGCCCTGGAGCGTCTGTTGAGCGGTCTCGGCTATCGCAAGTCTGCTGGTGTCTGGCAGCATCCGCGGCGGATGGCAATTTTTCTCGGCGACATCATCGACCGCGGTCCGCAAATTCGTGAAAGTCTGGAGATAGTGCGCCTGATGGTCGAGGGCGGGCATGCTCACTGCATCATGGGTAACCATGAATATTACGCGCTGGCCTGGCACACCGCCGCACCTATCGGCAGCAGGCAGACATTTGTCCGCGAACACAATCGTCGCCACGCCGGCATCTGGCAGGCAACGGCTCTGGCGTTTGCCAGTCATCCCCACGAGTGGCAGGACCATCTTGACTGGTTTGCCGAACTACCCCTGTTCATTGACGGCAACAACTTTCGTGTGGTGCATGCCTGCTGGGACAAGCAGCTGATCGAGGGTGTGCGTCAGCGTTTTGGTGGTGGCCGGGTTGATCGTGCATTCATTCAGGATTCAGCCGAGCAGGGCAGTTTTGCCCATCAGGTGTTCAATCGCCTGCTGCGCGGCATCAACCTGCCGCTGCCTGGCGGCCAAAAAATGTGTGGTCAGGATGGCCTGAGCCGCCGTACCTATCGTGCGCGTTTCTGGCAGGAAGAGCAGGCACCGCGTACCTACGCCGAGCTGGCTTTCCAGCCCGATCCCATGCCCGACAATATCGC
>CAZKTB010000129.1:0-4542 GCA_964555485.1 uncultured Thiopseudomonas sp.
TAGTCCGCTGCGTCAAAGCTTGGTAGGTCAGCAATTTTGACCATGATTTAATCCCCGATGTTTTTGGAAAGGGCTATAGCTTTGACGATATCAGCCTACTGTGTGGCTTTTGTACCGCCGCCGAGCATCACAACAATAATGGGGCCGCGCTGGATAAAGTACATACGCCAGCCAGAACCGAAATGCTCCCTTAATTCGTTGACACCTTCACCTACAGGTTTTGTATCACCAAAATTTCCGAGGGACAGCTTGCGAAGTCTTACAGCCAAACGGCGACGAGTCATGCCATCCTTGATGCTGTGCAGCCATTGGCTAAACTCGGGGGTCTCAACGATTTCAAACATATGGCCTCCTTGCCTTATGATGAAAAATTGTAGCCTAAAGATTACAGTGCGGCAATCTTTGTAACTGCTAGCTTGAAAGAATTCCAGCTGACAGAGCGACAGTGGTCTTAGTCCGGATAGATCCGCAGTAAAAAATCCAGCACTAGCTGCTCCTTTCTTTCCTTCACCAGCTTTTGAATCAACTGCTCGTCCAAATTCAGGCTGTCATTCACGATCTTGTTACGCAGATCAATGATGCTGTGCCAGGCGGGCAGATCACTGGCAGGTAGCAGGCCAAGATTGGCCAGGACTTTAAATATGTCGTAGGCCGAAGCTGGAACTTCATGTTTTTGCTGTTCCAGCCAGCAGCTGGCTTGGTGAATGGCCTTTTCGGTGCTGACATAGAATGCATGCATCAGTCCTGAGAGCTCCAGACGTGACAGCGGGCGATCCGAAGCAAGAATCTGGCGGGCTAGCTCGAAGTCGGCGGCATGTTGAGAAATATCGGGTCGGGTCATTTTCTGCTCGCAATTTATCGGCGTTGATAGGTTGTGGCAGTGCGTTTTTTATTCTGTTGGTGGCGCAGCAGATCGCCTGTCTTTTATTGTTTGCTGAACCCTTCCGAGTAACAGGATCGCGGCGCCGATAGTCAGCGGCACGTATAACAGAAGGGTTTTCATGCCGCGTTCAATAAAGGCCCCGGTACCCATGGCGAGTATTCCGACACAAATGGTAGCGGCCACGAATAGCATCGAGGACGTCATATTTTTGTTCGGCTGCTGATAGATAACCGAACAGGCCATCATCAAATACCCAAACATGAGTACATGCAGGCCGAACATGTAACCGCTTTTTGTCAGCGCCTGTATCCAGCCGAGTATCAAAGCCGCTGTGAAAAGCATATAGCCGTGCATCTCGACCTGAGAGATGGCCTTGATGCGTCGGGCAACAATTCCGCCCAGGATGGGAACCAGCAGGCCCAGCGCGATATGAGGCGGTATTTTGCTTTTTGTATTTACCAGCATGCGATCGCTCCTCTTTATGTTGTCAGCTCGGTTGATCGGCTAAAACTGGAGATGAAGTTAACGGTAGCCATGATCTATTTGGTAAGAAAATCCGGTAATTCATCGGTATTTGGGCGGTTTTTCTTCTGTTCGGCCTCTAGGCTTGCCGGATTGCTGTCGAGTCATCAGCCAGCAGGTGCAGTCAAGGAGTTGTACTTGCCTGTAGGTAATAAAACCCAGTGACTGGTAGAAAGCGGCGTTTTCCGGTTTGTCGGTTTCCAGGTATTGCAGTTCATTGCCTGCTTGCTGGCAGGCAAACTCCATCAGCTGACGACCGGCACCACGGCCTTGCCATTCGGGATTGACTGCCAGGGGACCAAGATGCCAGTGGGGGTTGGCAGGTTCAAGACGCATCCAGCTGATCAGCCAGCGCAGGGTGCGTACAGTGCCGAATGGGCTGTTTGCGCGCAGCAGGCCTGGCAGCATACGCAGCAAATCGCTCAGGGAAGGCTTGCAGCGGCCCGGTGGCAGCATGCCAAGTACGCCAATCAGCTCATCCTGGTGGTAGGTACCATGCAGCTGGCCCTTGCGGGCTATGTAATGCAGCAGGCCGGGGAAGAAGCGTTGCAGACGCAGCAGCCGACGGGCCGGGTCCTTGCCGAATACCCTGACATGCAGCGGGTTGTCACGCATGGCGCGGGCGCAGATGCCGATTGCAGCCGGCAAGTCGGTTGAGGGCAGGGGGCGCAGCTGAAAGGTTTGAGTTGGCACTGATATTTACCTCTGGCGTGTAAACCTGAAGTTCTTGTGCGAAGGGGCTTGCCCCTGAGAAAGACATTAGCCTGAAGTCGGGGGCAAGCCCCCTCCCACAGATGTAGGTACGAATTTATTCGCACAATCACACCTGGCTTCTGTGTATAAGGCTATTCATGCAATTTGATAACAAGCTATTGTTTTTGTTCGAATAAATTCGAACCTACAAATAATGTGTTGAAGCTGTTTTGTGCGAAGGGCTTGCCTCTGAGAAAGTCATTAGTCTGAAGTCGGGGGCAAGTCCCCTCCCACAGATAGGGTACAGCCTCTGTTTTTTCCTGGCAGCTAAATGTTTTTGACCTTGATGATGTGCTGGTCACGCCTGCGGCGTGGTACCTGGCTGCCAGGTACGGCGATGCGGCAAATGGTAATGCCTTTTTTGCGCATGCGGCTGCGGTCGCCGGTCAGTAGCGGGTGCCAGGCTGGCAGCTTTTCACCACGGTGGATACGGCGGTAACTGCAGGACTCCGGCAACCAGGTGTAGTGCGGGATGTTTTCCGGGGTCAGCTTGTGGCAGGAAGGAACCTTCTTCAGACGGTTGTCGTAGTCGGAGCAGCGGCTGTTTTCAATATCGAGCAGCTCGCAGGCAATGCTGTATACGGTGACCTTGTTGGCTTCGGTTTCACGTACCAGGCAGCACTGGCCGCAGCCGTCACAGAGTGCTTCCCATTCCTTGCTGTTCAGTTCGCCGAGGGAGTAGTGCTCCCAAAATCTTTCGCGCATGGTGTTGCCGATTTCCTGTTTTAATTTGTGAGCTAAAAATGATTTGCGCGTATTTTACTTCATTTTCGGTAAAAATCTAAAAATAGGAAGCTAAGAGTGTTTAACAGTGTCGAATTTCTATTTTTTGTGTGTAGGTGCGGATTTATTCGCACATTCCCATCCTGCGTCCTATCCCCGAAACCGCGAATGTCCGAATAAATTCGGCCCTACAGTCGATACACAGAATTAACCGACGCCACCTGTTGGAAGGGTGGCTTAGTTGGCTTGCTGTAAAAACTGGATGAAGGCCCGGGCAGCGTTGGACAGGGTGCGTTCCGGATGCAGGATGTAGCCAAGGTCGCGACTTAGCTTGATGCCGGGCAGATGCAGCTCGCGCACTTCTTCATCCAGCATGGTGCGCGGCAGCACACTCCAGGCCAGACCGATGGAGACCATCATCTTGATGGTTTCCAGATAGTTGGTGTGCATGTGGATATCGGGGGCAAGACTGTTTCGGTTGAACAGGTCGAGCACTATCTTGCTGGTGAAGGTCTGGCTGCCAGGGAAAACGGCCGGCCAGCTGCAGAGGTCTTGCAGGCTGACGTCGGGCTGACGGCTCAGCGGATGTTCGGGAGCAACGACAAAAACCAGTTCGTCCTCCCATACGCGTACACTTTTGATCGGCTCCATCTGCTGCGGAGACAGGGTAACTAGTGCCAGTTCACAGCGGCCGTGCAATACATCGTTATAGGCTACTTCCGAGTCAAGAAAGCTTATATCCAGTACCACTTCGGGGTAGGCGCGGGTGTAGCTGCGCAATATGGGCGGCAGGCGGCGCAGGCCGATATGGTGACTGGTAGCCAGGCTGAGGCAGCCGCTGACATTGTCGTTGAGGTTTTGCAGGGCGCGCTTGCTGTCCTCAAGCTCATTGATGATGCGATAGGCCCGGGGCAGCAGCGCTTCGCCAGCCTGGGTAAGACGCACTTCGCGACCGAGACGGTCGAACAGCCGTGCCTCAAGTTGCTCTTCCAGCGCTGCCAACCGTTTGCTCACCGCCGGCTGGGTAATGTGCAGCTTTTCCCCTGCCAGCGAAAAACTGCCCAGCTCGGCAATGGCGATAAAGGTATTCAGGCTGGCAAGATCCATAATTGTATTCCTTTCTGGAATGATCCGAATAAATAATTACCATTGGAGTTATAGCTGCCAGGCTTTTATCATGCAAGCATATTAAGTGGTGTGATTGTTTTTGTTTTGCACTCTTGTTTGGGTGTGAGTGTTGTAGAGAAGCTGCAGTATCGGGTCATGGGTTACGCAAACACGCCGCAAGTACATCCTTGTAGGCTCTGCAACGCCATCCATGGCGTTGAAGGTTTGCTCCACCCATGCCCCGACACCCAAACACCGTGCGTTGCGGGAGAAAGGGGCGGGCGTTGCCCGCCTGCTGTCGCGTGAAAGGGTTGGGCTGTTGTGCAAGGGTTGCGTATTGCACGGCCCACTCCCCACTACCAACGTGCGGCGCGGCCTGCACGGAGATGGCAGGCGTGCGGTTATGGCGGAACAAAGCCTGTGTCGCCAAGGCGGTTTTTTGCTCCTGCAAAAACCGCATTTCCGCCATCCGTGGCGGTCAGATGCGACAAGGAGCCTGCAAGGCAGTTTTTTGCTCCTGCAAAAACTGCATTTCCGCCATCCATGGCGGTCAG
>CAZKTB010000130.1:0-4499 GCA_964555485.1 uncultured Thiopseudomonas sp.
AACACCTGATCATAGGTTCGGACCAGGTTGCCGTGCTCGATGGCCAAATCATCGGTAAGCCCGGCAACCGGCAGGCAGCGATACAGCAGTTGCAGGCCGCCAGTGGCCGCAGCCTGATTTTCTATACCGGCCTGTGTCTGCTCGACAGCTCCAGCGGGCAGCTGCAGGTGGGCTGTGTACCCTTCAGCGTGCATTTTCGCCAGCTGTGCAATGCGCAGATCGAGCGCTATGTGGACAGGGAAAAGCCCTTTGATTGTGCCGGCAGCTTCAAATCGGAAGGGTTGGGCATCAGTCTGTTTCGCGCCACCGAAGGCGAGGACGCCACGGCCCTCATCGGCCTGCCGCTGATACGGCTGTGTGACATGCTGAATCAGGCGGGTGTTGAAGTTCCGTAGGGATTACTGCTGACTACTGGTGCCTGCATCAACGGTGTACAGGTGTCGCAGGGACGCTGCAAGCGTATCCATGTAAACTCCAAGCCGCATCTGACCGCCATGGAGGGCGGAAATGCAGTTTTTGCAGGAGCAAAAAACTGCCATGGCGGCTAAGGCCCTGCCACACCTGCACCCCGCTGACACCACAAATTCCGTGCAGCCTGCAGGTTATGCAAACATATTCTACGTATCAGCCACGGGCAAACGCCACAGATAGGTGGTCACCCCGACTGCCGTCAGCAACATGGCCAGTTTGGCCCAGACAAAATCAACCCAGAACACGCCAAACAGGATGCTCAGCCAGAGCAGGCTGATGGCCAGATATTTGGCCCGCATCGGCAGACCCTTGCCGGCCAGATAGTCGGCAATCATCGGGCCGTAGCGGTGATGGGAGGTGATCCAGCAGTAGAAGCGCTCCGAGCTGCGGGCAAAGCAACCGGCAGCCAGCAGCATGAATGGAGTGGTGGGCAACAGGGGCAGAAAGATGCCCAGCACCCCAAGACCTACACTCAGCCAGCCCAGGCCAAACAGGAACCAGCGTAGCGCCCGGTTTTCAACCAGCCGCACCGGCCGTACAGCAACCCGCCCGTTCATGCATTAGTCGCGCGGCTTGAGCAGAACCGGCTTTTCCTCTGGAGCCTGCAGCAACAGGAACAGTGTAGTGAGGACTTCGGGAATCTGTGCCAGCATGCTGGCAGCCAGAGCGTCATTGCCGGAGATTTCGGCAAAATCAGGCTGCTCGTCGAACAGGCCCGAGCCGACCATGATTGGCAACAACAGCTCGCTGACCTCGTCCTCGTCATCTTCAAACCAGATATCTTCACGCAGGAACACACCTTCCATGAAGCCGATGCTCCAGGCGCGCAGGTCGGAGTCTTCCGGATCGTCGCCCAGTGACAGCTCGCACGGGAACTCGAAATCCTCATCACTGGCCAGCTGGCGGGCAATTTGCGCCTTGAGCTGCAGCAGCGCGGCAGTGATCTCTTCCTGTTCGGCAGCATCCTTGTAATCCGGCTCCTGACCAAACAGCTCGACGATCCACTCTTCCTCCGGCACCTGATCCGGGCAGATCGACAGGGCTGTCAGATAGCCATGTGTCGCTACATAATCAAGCGCCTCTTCGTACAGATCGTCGGCATCAAGAAAAGCACGCAAGCGGGCCTGCTGTTCAGAGAAAGACATGTGCAGTTACCTTGTTGGTTTATGAATTCCCGTCATTGTAGACCAGCACTGACGGCTACGGCCAGCATCGCCCCTGGCCGGCAGCAAAGTTTGCCGGGAAAACGTATAATGCACGCCGGTTTTGGAGATCATCATGTCAGGGCAAGCCCTCAGCATTCTTAAAAGCGTTTTCGGCTATGACGCCTTTCGTGGCCGCCAGGCGGACATCATCGAACAGGTGGCCGATGGCGGTGACGCCCTGGTGCTGATGCCCACAGGTGGCGGAAAGTCGCTGTGTTACCAGATCCCGGCGCTGATGCGCGACGGCATCGCCATTGTCATCTCTCCCTTGATAGCCCTGATGCAGGACCAGGTCAGTCATCTGGAAGAGGCCGGCATCAGTGCCGCCGCCCTCAACTCGGCCATGAGCATCGACGAGCGCCGCGACATTGCGTCACGTCTGCGCCGCAACGAGATCAGGCTGCTGTATCTGGCACCGGAACGTCTGCTGCAGGAACATACCCTGTCATTTCTGCAACAGCTGCCGATCAGCCTGTTTGCCATTGACGAAGCCCACTGTGTTTCCCAGTGGGGCCATGATTTTCGCCCCGAATATCTGCAGCTGGGCCAGCTGGCCCAGCTGTTCCCCTGCGTGCCGCGCATCGCCCTGACCGCCACCGCCGATACCCGCACCCGCCAGGAGATAGTACAGCGCCTGCAGCTGCAGGATGCCCGGGAGTTCATTTCCAGCTTCGACCGGCCCAACATCTTTTACCGCATTGCACCGAAGAACAATCCACGCCGGCAGCTGCTGGACTTTCTGGCTTCGCGCAAGGGCGACTCGGGCATCGTCTATTGCCTGTCGCGCAAGAGCGTGGAGAGTACCGCCGAGTTTCTGGTAGAGAAAGGCTACAGTGCCCTGCCCTACCATGCCGGGCTGGACAACGAGCTGCGGGCCTTTCACCAGCAGCGCTTCATCAATGAAGAAGGCCTGATCATGGTGGCCACCATCGCCTTCGGCATGGGCATCGACAAGTCCAACGTGCGCTTCGTCGCCCATCTGGACCTGCCCAAATCCATCGAGGCCTATTATCAGGAAACCGGTCGTGCCGGCCGTGACGGTCTGGCTGCCGATGCCTGGATGGTCTATGGCCTGCAGGATGTGCTGTTTCTCAAGCAGATGCTGGCCAGCTCGGAAGGCGAGGAACGCTTCAAGCGTGTCGAGCAACACAAGCTCGATGCCATGCTGGCCCTGTGTGAAGAAACCCGCTGCCGTCGCCAGTCACTGCTGGGCTATTTTGATGAGCAACTGGACGAGCCCTGTGGCCATTGTGACAACTGCATCGAACCGCCGAAAACCTGGGACGCCACCGAAGCGGCACGCCAGGCACTGTCGACCGTCTATCGTACCGGCCAGCGCTATGGTGTCGGCCACTTGCTGGACGTACTACTGGGCCGGGAAAACGACCGCATCCGCTCCATGGGGCATCAGCACCTGTCTGTCTTCGGCATCGGCAAGGCGATCGGTGAGCATCAATGGCGTTCGCTGTTTCGCCAGCTGGTAGCGCGCAATCTGGTCGATGTGGATGTGGAAGGCTTTGGCGGCCTGCGCCTCAACGAATCCTGTCGCCCGCTGCTGCGCGGCGAGGTCAGCCTGCAACTGCGCGAGGAAACCGCCAAAGCGGCCAAGCCGCAACGCAGCCAGGCCAGCCAGCTGGTCCGCTCCCACGAGCGCGAGACCTGGGAGCGTCTGCGCGCCCTGCGCAAGAAGCTGGCCGACGAGCACGGCGTACCACCCTATGTAATCTTTCCCGACTCGACCCTGCTCGACATGCTGCGCCAGCAACCATGCAGCATGAGTGACATGGCACAGGTCAGCGGCGTTGGCCAGGTCAAGCTGGAGCGTTATGGCGCGGACTTTCTCGCCGTGTTCAGCGAAATCGACAGCGCAGCGCCTGCTGCCGAACCGGTACATGACCTGCAGCACGAAATTGTCACTCTGGCCCGCCACGGCATGACGCCGGAGCAGATCGCGCGCCAGCACAGCTGCTCACTGAAAAACGTCTATAGCCACCTGGCCCGGGCCATTGGCAATGAACAGCTGAGCCTGGAGCAGGCACTGGATATGCCCGAGGAGTTGCTGGGCGAGATCCAGGACGCCTTTCTTGATGGCGATGGCGAACTGCCGCCAGCAGCCGAGGTGGCACGGCAGTTCGACAGCCTGGACGAAGGCCTGTTCTACTGCGTACGCGCCGCCCTGCAGGCAGAGTTCGGCCAGATCTGAACCTCCCGGCAGCGCTATCCGTTCTGCACGAAAGGCTGCAACGCAACAACACGGCCGACAAAGCCCAAGGAGTCCTCTCGCGTTGCTGCGAACAGAAGACCGGCTACCGCTTTCAAGCTAAAATGCTTTCTTTTTTATCTATCATCAGGCCAGTTTTTCATGAATACGCCCCTGCTCTGGGTTCTTTCCCTGCTGCTGCTTTCCATCATCCTGTTCATCCGCAACAAGCCGCGCATGGACGTCGTCGCCCTGCTGATGATTGTCGCCCTGCCCCTATCCGGTGTGCTGACCATGGAAGAAACCCTGGCCGGCTTCAGCGACCCCAGCGTCATAGTGATTGCCGCGCTCTTTGTGGTGGGCGAAGGCCTGGTGCGTACCGGCATTGCCAACCAGCTTGGTGAGCGGCTGATCAAACGTGCCGGCAACAGCGAGCCGCGCCTGATCATCCTGCTGATGGTCTCCGTCACCGGCCTTGGCTCGATAATGAGCTCGACCGGCGTGGTGGCCATCTTCATCCCCGTGGTGCTGAGCATGGCAAGCCGGCTCAACATCCACCCGAGCCGACTGATGATGCCACTGAGCTTTGCCGGCCTGATCAGCGGCATGCAGACACTGGTCGC
>CAZKTB010000131.1:0-4413 GCA_964555485.1 uncultured Thiopseudomonas sp.
TGCGGTGCTGGAGCTGTTCAACAAGCAGGGCTTGCAGGGCTGCGTCCATGCCATCGGTCAGCCACAGGCTGGCAACGACATCGAAATCAGCCTGAACGGCAAGCAGCTGTACCTTGAGCAGCGCAGCCAGCTGCAGCGTATCTGGAGCGAAACCAGCTACCAAATCGAGCGTCTGCGTGACAATAGCGAGTGTGTGCAGCAGGAGTTCGATGCCCTGCTGGACGAGCAGAACCCCGGCCTGGGTGCTCAGCTGAGCTTTGATCCGGCGCAGGATATCTGTGCGCCTTACATCAATACCGGTAGCCGCCCGCAGGTTGCCATCCTGCGCGAGCAGGGCAGCAACGGCCAGATCGAGCTGGCTGCCGCCTTCGATCGTGCCGGCTTTGCCGCCGTCGATGTGCACACCAGCGACCTGATTGCCGGCCGTGTTTCCCTGGCTGATATGGAGGGCCTGGCAGTCAGTGCCGGATTCTCCTTTGGTGACGCCTTTGGTGCCGGTGCCGGCTGGGCCAACAGCATCCTGCTCAATCCGCAGCTGTGCGACCAGTTCGCCGGCTTCTTTGCCCGTAGCGACAGCTTCACCCTGGGTGTTGGCAATGGTGCCCAGATGCTGGCCCGTCTGCAGGCGATGATTCCCGGTGCCGAGCACTGGCCGCTGTTTGCGCAGAACACCTCCGAGCGTTTCGAGGGCCGTCTGGCCATGGTCGAGGTGCAGGAGTCGCCATCCATCATGCTGGCCGGCATGGCCGGTTCGCGTCTGCCGGTAACAGTGGCCTGTGCCAGTGGCCGTGCCGAGTTTGCCGATGCAGATGCCCGTACTGCCGCCAACGCATCCGGGCTGGTAGCGCTGCGCTTCACCGACAACAAGGGTCAGGTTACCGAAGCCTATCCGGCCAACCCTTGTGGTACGCCTGACGGCATTACCGGTCTGACCAGTCGCGATGGCCGCGTCACTCTGCTGATGCCCAATCCGGAGCGCCTGTTCCGGGTAGTCCAGCACAGCTGGCATCCGCAGGACTGGCAAGGTGATGATGCACCCTGGCTGCGCTTGTTCCGCAATGCGCGGGTATGGGTCAACTAGGATTCCGGCCTGAAACGACAACGCCGCCCAATCGGGCGGCGTTGTCGTTTCTGTTGCGAATTAAAGGGGTCAGGTACAAAGTAAAATGTACCTGACCCCTTTAATTGCGCTTTAACGGACGTTTTAATCAGGGACGAATCTCGATCATGGTGTGATCCCTGACCAGATTCCAGACTTCCTGCATGTCCTCATTGGTCAGGGCAATGCAGCCGTCGGTCCAGTTCAGGGTGTGGAAAAACCACTCGGGGTATTCTTCATCGGTGGGTGTGCCGT
Source organism: uncultured Thiopseudomonas sp. (assembly GCA_964555485.1). Classification (GTDB taxonomy): domain Bacteria; phylum Pseudomonadota; class Gammaproteobacteria; order Pseudomonadales; family Pseudomonadaceae; genus Thiopseudomonas. Next base: position 1,355 of record CAZKTB010000131.1, read on the forward strand.
GCAGCATGATCATGCCACCGACCGGTTTCTGCATTTTGTAGGCGCGTTTCAGATCGCTGGCATTGGGGTAGGAGATGTGCATGGCAAGGTTGTACTTCTTGCTGTGCTGGCGCCAGTTGATCCAGTAAGTGCCTTCAGGTGTACGCTGGTCGCCTTCGTATTGTTTCGGGCCATCTTTCTTGCCCAGCGAAACCCGGTAGCTTTTCACTACCTTGTCCTGGCGTAACAGATGCAGCTTCTGCTCGGACTTGATGACCAGAAGTTTGTCGATAGCAGGCTGCTCGCTACCTGTAACGGCATTGGCCGTGGCAGCAAAAAACAGGAAGAACAGGAAAGAAAAAACCGGTTTCATGATATCTGGCTACAGGAGTCAAGGGCTGATGGCAACTGCCGGGTTGGTGAATGGAGGCGATTCTAGTGGTTTTTTTTAACAAGGATAAGGGCTTGCCGATAATTTATGCCTTTGCAGTATTGGGTCGGCCTGACAGCCATGGCATTATGAGTGTTATGGAATCATCTGGGATTGTATATGGTTAAAGATGTTGTCAAGCGTCTGGAGCTTTATACGCCAAAACGGTTGCAGCCGGCTTTGGCGTTGCCGCAGGCGGCTGTATTGATGCCGCTGACAAGGTCAGAACATCCAGAGCTGATACTGACCAGGCGCGCAGATGACCTGTCTACCCATGCCGGGGAAGTGGCTTTTCCTGGTGGGCGGCGTGACCCCACTGATAGTGATCTGTTGCATACCGCGCTGCGCGAAAGCCAGGAAGAGGTGGGGCTGGATCCTCATTGCGTACAGATAGCTGGCAGCCTGAGTCAGCTGGTCTCGCGTCACGGTATCGAGGTGACGCCCTATGTGGGCATAGTCCCGCAAGGATTGAGCTATTGCGCCAATGTCGACGAGATCGACTCCATTTTTTCCGTACCGCTGGATTTTTTTGCTGAAGATGTGCGTGAAACCACTCACCGGATCGATTATCTGGGCAAGAGCTGGTACGTACCCAGCTACAGGTTTCAGGATTACAAGATATGGGGCCTTACTGCCGTCATGGTGGTCGAGCTGGTAAATCTGCTGTACGACCGCAGGATGCGGCTTGATGTGCCGCCGCCTTTGTCCAAAAAAGAGTTATAACGAGGAACAACAGATGAAATACCGTCTTGGAGATGTACGGGTGCAAGCCCATGAAAGCAGCTGGATTGCACCGGATGCGGCAGTGATTGGCAAGGTCCGCCTGGACGAGGGCGCCTCGGTCTGGTTTGGTGCGATCCTGCGTGGTGACAACGAGCTGATCCATATCGGCGAGGGCAGCAACGTTCAGGACGGTTGTGCCCTGCATACCGACATGGGTTTTCCGCTGACGCTCGGCAAAGGTGTGACTGTCGGTCACAACGCCATGCTACACGGCTGCATCGTGGGTGATTACAGCCTGATCGGCCTGAATGCGGTGGTCATGAATGGTGCCAAAGTGGGCAAGCACTGCCTGATTGCCGCCAATGCGCTGATTCCCGAAGGCAAGGAAATTCCCGATGGCAGTCTGGTGGTGGGCGCGCCGGGCAAGGTGCTGCGCGAGCTGACCGATGCGGAGAAGGACAAGATCCGCGCCAACTCGGCCCACTATGTGAAAAACGCCCAGCGTTACATGCAGGAGCTGGCAGTCGATGAAGACTGAGCCGGGCCGTTTCGAAAAACCCCTGCGTTCGCCCTGTGTCAGCATCTGTGTGCTGGACGAGAACGACCTCTGTGTCGGCTGTCAGCGCAGCGGCCAGGAAATCAGCAACTGGGGCAAAATGGACAATGAACAAAGACGTGCTGTTCTGGCCAATACCGAACAGCGCGCACGAGAACAAGGACTTATACGTTGACTAAAAATCAGGATCAGGTGGCAATTGGTACACCCGGGTCGGCAACTGCTACCCGGGTTTTGTTATGTGGTAGCGGCGAGCTGGGCAAGGAAGTGGCCATCGAGCTGCAGCGTTTCGGTGTCGAGGTGATTGCGGTCGACCGCTACGCCAATGCTCCGGCGATGCAGGTGGCCCATCGCAGCCACGTCATCAGCATGCTTGATGATGTCGCGCTGCGACAGGTGATCGAGCTGGAGCGGCCGCACTACATAGTGCCGGAAATCGAGGCCATCGCCACAGATACGCTGGTCGAGCTGGAGCAGGAAGGCTACACCGTCATCCCGACGGCCCGGGCCGCCCAGCTGACCATGGACCGTGAAGGCATTCGCCGGCTGGCTGCCGAAGAGCTGGGTCTGCCGACCTCGCCATACCGTTTTGCCGATGATTATCAGGACTTTTTGCAGGCGGTGGAGCACATCGGCTTTCCCTGTGTGGTCAAGCCGCTGATGAGTTCGTCCGGCCATGGCCAGAGCACATTGCATGGCCAGGATGATGTGCAGGCTGCCTGGGATTATGCCCAGCAGGGCGGACGTGCCGGTGCCGGCCGGGTAATTGTCGAGGGCTTCATCGACTTTGATTACGAGATTACCCAGCTGACCGTGCGCCACATCGATGGCACCACCTTCTGCGAGCCGATCGGTCATCGCCAGGAGCGTGGCGACTATGTGGAATCCTGGCAGCCGCAACCCATGACTCCGGTTGCACTGCAGAAAGCCCGGGATGTGGCACTGAAAATCACCGAGGCCCTGGGCGGGCGCGGCATTTTCGGCGTCGAGCTGTTCATCAAGGGTGACCAGGTCTGGTTCAGTGAAGTATCACCGCGACCACATGATACCGGGCTGGTGACACTGATCTCCCAGGACCTGTCCGAGTTTGCTTTGCATGCGCGGGCGATTCTCGGCCTGCCGATTCCGGTCATCCGCCAACAGGGGCCAAGTGCTTCTGCGGTGTTGCTGGTTGAAGGCGAGTCGAAGCAGCCATCGTTTGGCGGTCTGCAACAGGCGCTGGTGCAGCCGGATACGGCGCTGCGCCTGTTTGGCAAGCCGGAGGTGGTTGGCGAACGGCGCATGGGCGTGGCACTGGCCCGTGCCGATGGGCTGCAGCAGGCGCGAGACAAGGCCAATGCAGTGATTGATGCAATCAGGGTCGAGCTGTAG
>CAZKTB010000132.1:0-1779 GCA_964555485.1 uncultured Thiopseudomonas sp.
TTGACCTGGTTGCTGGCCAGGCGGGCAAAGGCCTGCTCGGCATCGGCAAAGTCAAACACCTCTTCGGCCTGCGGATGCAGCTTGCCGGCGGCAAACATTGGCCACACCTGCTCGCGCAGCGAGGCAATCAGCTCTGCCTTGAAGTCGTCATCACGAGTGCGCAGGGTGGAACCTATGAAGCGGACGCGCTTGCCCAGCAACTGGGCCAGATCAAGTTCGACACGACGACCGCCCATCAGGCCGATATTCACCCAGCGGCCATCCACTGCCATCATCCTCAGGTTTTGTACCGCATAGCTGGCACCCACAGGGTCCAGAATCACGTTGAACGGACCGAACTCCTGCAGGCCTTCAATGCCGTCGCCACGGATCACGCCACCCTTGGCGCCGAGCCCGATGCAATAATCCAGTCGCTCCTGCGAGCCGACACTGACCCAGCAATCGATCTCCAGTGCCTTGCACAGCTGGATCGCGGCCGAACCGACACCACTGGCACCGGCATGAATCAATACCTTGTCGCCCTTTTTGGCCTCACCCAGCATGAACACGTTAAGCCAGGCGGTGGCATACACTTCGGGCACCGCGGCGGCTTCCAGCATGGTCAGTCCTTTCGGCAATGGCAGTACATGACGGCCGTCAACACAGACTTCCTCGGCCATGCCGCCACCGGCCAGCAGTGCGCAAACCTGGTCACCCACCTGCCAGCCGCTGTTCGCACCAGCCTCGATCACCTCGCCGGCACATTCCAGTCCCAGCACATCGGAGACACCCGGCGGCGGCGGGTAAAGGCCTGCCACCTGCAACAGGTCGGCCCGGTTGACTCCGGTTGCCGCAACACGAATGCGCACCTGCTCCGCAGTGCACTCCGGGCTTGGTACTTCAACCACCACCGGCTTTTTTTCAACTGCTTGTAATGCCTTCATTCTGCCTCCATAGTAATGTGCAAGACACGGCCATTGCCCCAGCCGTTTTGGCAGGCAACCGCATTTCAGAACCTCTATACTACCCGATCAGCTGAAAGCAGCCAGAGCTGGCCGGCACTTCTTCGTGATCGGGCTGACCAAGCCTGTAGTTTTTCACCCAGATCAAGATACGGCCACCCAACCAAAGAATGAAGCCTATGAAATTGCCCACTCCAAGCTCCCTGATGGCAGGCCTGTTTGCCCTATTGCTGAGCCTGTCTGTCCAGGCAGCCAGCGCACCCGCCGACTGGTCCCATTTGCAGCCAGAGCGCGAACAGGTCATCGCCAGCCTCAATATCGTCGAGCTGTTGCGCCGGCATCACTATGACAAGCCGCCACTGGATGATGCCCGCTCGGCCAAAGTTCACGCCAATTATCTGAAGAGCCTGGATCCGGCACGACTGTTCTTTACCCGACAGGATCTCGACTACTACAGCAGCTGGGAAACCCGCTATGACGACTTCTTGCGCAAGGGCAATCTGGAGCCGGGTTTCGAGTTGTATCGCCTTTATCTGCAGCGCCAGTCGAGCTATCTGGAGCAGTCCCTGGCCATTCTTGCCGAGGGTATTGATAGCCTGGATTTCGAGGCGGACGAAAGTCTGGAAACCGATCGTGAAAAAGCCGCCTGGCCAGCCGACATGGGCGAACTTGCCAGCCTCTGGCGCAAGCGCCTGAAAGACGAGGTGCTGCGCCTGAAACTGGCCGGCAAGGATGATCCCGATATCGCCAAGCTGCTGACCAAGCGCTACCGCAACCAGCTCAAGCGCATGCGCCAGATTCGCAGCGAGGATGTCTTCCAGACCTACATCAACGCCTT
>CAZKTB010000132.1:1879-4342 GCA_964555485.1 uncultured Thiopseudomonas sp.
CCGACCTTCTACATCGACTTCAAGGCCTACCGTGCCGGCGCAACGGACTATAAAAGCACCACCCGTGACGTCAAGCGGCTGATTACCGAGCTGAAAAAGGAGAAGGTGGAAGGCATTGTCATCGACCTGCGCAACAACGGTGGTGGCTCGCTGCAGGAAGCCACCGAGCTGACCAGCCTGTTCATCGATCGTGGCCCCACCGTACTGGTGCGCAACAGCAATGGCCGGGTTGATGTATTGGCCGACGAAGAATCCCGTGGTCCCTTCTATCGCGGTCCGCTGGCGGTGCTGGTCAACCGCCTGTCCGCCTCGGCCTCGGAAATTTTTGCCGGCGCCATGCAGGACTATCATCGCGCCCTGATTGTCGGCGGCCAGACCTTCGGCAAGGGCACCGTCCAGAGCATCCAGCCGCTGAACCATGGCGAGCTGAAGCTGACCCTGGCCAAGTTCTATCGCGTATCCGGCCACAGCACCCAGCACCAGGGCGTGCTGCCCGACATTGATTATCCGGCGTTGGTCGATATCGAACAGATCGGCGAAAGCGCCCTGCCCGAAGCCATGCCATGGGACAGCATCAAGCCGGCCATCACGCCGCGCAAGGATCCGTTCAAGCCCCATCTGGGCGTGCTACAGGCTCGTCATGATGCCCGTACCGATCAGGATCCGGACTTCATCTACAGCCGCAAGCGGCTGGACCTGGCCCGTCAGCTGATGCAGGAAACCGTCGTCAGCCTGAAAGAAAGCACCCGCCGGGCCGAACAGAAGCGGATCGAGCAACTACAGCTGGAGCTGGAAAACCAGCGTCGCAGCGCCAAGGGTGAAGAACTGCTCAAGGCCCTGAAGGACGAGGATGAAGAAGATGCCAGCTTCCACGACAACAAGGATGCCGACAAGGATCCGCTGGAAGATGCCTACCTGAAGGAAACCGCCCACATCCTGCTGGACTGGACCGGCCTGCACCAGGTTGCCGGCCGCCGCTGAGCCGGCATGCAACTGGCAGGAACGTCAGATTTCCTGCCAGCTGAGTTCCAGTGCTTCTGCCAACAGCCGCAACGGCTGATTACCAGCAGGCAAACCAAATCTGGTTGCCTGCATCTCGCGTCGCACCCGGTACTCCCTGCGCAAACGATCAAACGCCTGAGCACGCAGTTCCGGCTCGGCAGCAAGGGTTGCACGCAGCGCCGCATCGTCAACTTCCGGCTGATAGAACATCAGTGACAGTTGCTGCAAGAGGCGCTCTGCCGTCATCGACTCCCCTACCTCCACTGCAGCAATTTCCGCCGCCGGATACTCCGGCATGACTCCCGCATCCAGCCCGAAGTAGCGGCAAAACGCCTGATAGATCATGTGTGTACCACGGATCTTGCCATCCAGGCTGTAGCCGGCGATATGCGGTGTGGCCAGCTCGCAGAACGCGGCCAGCTGCGGATCCACCTGCGGTTCATGCTCCCAGACATCCAGCACCACGGCCAGATCAGGGCGCTGCTGCAATAGCTCCAGCAACGCCGCATTATCGATCACGGGACCACGCCCGGCATTGAGCAACCAGCTGCCAGGCTTGAGTTTTTGCAGCTGCGCAGCCGACAGCAGATAGCGGGTCGGCCAGTTGCCGGAATCCGTCAGCGGAGTATGCAGACAAATCACGTCACAGCGCTCCAGCAGCTCATCCAATGAGACAAACTCCTGCCCCGGCAAGCCGGTAACACTAGGTGCCTTGCCGCCAGCCTGCCGTGGCGGGTCGCAAAGCAGCACCTGCCAGCCCAGCCCGCCGAGCAGGTTGGCCAGTCGCTGGCCAACCTCACCAACACCGACAATGCCGAAGCAGCGTTCGGCCAGCTGCGCCTGCCGGCGTACCGCCAGCACCTGCAGGGCTGCCAGCACGTATTCGACCACCGAGCGCGCATTGCAGCCCGGCGCATTGCTCCAGCCGATGCCGGCAGCATCCAGCCAGGCGGTGTCCAGATGATCGGTACCTATGGTGCAGGTACCGACAAAACGGACCTTGCCCGAGTCCAGCAACTGCGGCCCGACCCTGGTCACCGAGCGCACAATCAATGCATCCGCACCCTGCACGTGAGCAGCAGTCAGGTTGCGGCCCGGCAGCACCACCAGCTCGCCATGGCGGGCAAACAGCTCTGCTGCCGGAATGTTTTCATCAATTACTATTCGCATGGGTTGTCATCTCTTTGCGGCAAAACCGGATCCGGTTTCATATCTGGCGGGGCATGCACTTTGAAAGCGCATCAAGTCACAAAGATTATAGGGCATTTGAAACCGGCAAGCTGTCGCCTGGCCCTGTAGCAAAGGCCAATTGCAGTGCCGCACGAGCATTATTCAGCTTCGCCGGAGCAAGAGCAAAAACTGTAGGCAATAAAAAACCGCAAGACGATGTCTTGCGGTTTTTGATGGATTTGGTGGAGCTACGCGGGATCGAACCGCGGACCTCTTGCATGCCATGCAAGC
>CAZKTB010000133.1:0-4309 GCA_964555485.1 uncultured Thiopseudomonas sp.
TTGAACGAACGCCGGCGCGGAATCTGCTGCACAAAGGGCTTTAGCCCCTGGAACAACAGCTGTGACTGTTTCCAGGCCCTTGGTCGCACCAGCGGCGCCAGCAGCACCAGCTGGCCAAGATCCGCCGGCCAGTCGTGCAAGGCCAGTTCCAGGCCGATGGCAGCTCCGGTACTTTGCCCGAACAAATGCACCGGTCGCGGCAAGTGCAGAGGCACAATCAATTCTCGCAACGCCTTGAGCACCTGCTGATACTCGGCGAAAGAGCCTATGCTGGCCCGCTCACCAGACGACAGGCCATGGCCGGGCAGATCACAGGTCAGCACGCTGAAGCCCTGCTCCAGCAACCAGCCATACAGATGACCGTACAAACCCATGTGGTCATAGTAACCATGCAGCACAATGCAGGTGCCACGCTCCGCCTGCCTCTGCCGGTATAGCTGTACCGCCAGCCGGTAACCGGCAACATCTATAGCGCCGAGCCGCTGCTCGACAGCTGCACTGGAAGCGGAAAAATCTATCCTGTAATAGGCCCGCCAGTGCGCAACCCAGCCCGGCTCCGGCTCGCGGCCAAGCAGCGACGGCAACGAACCGGCTTGCATCCAGTCCGAATGGGCGGCGGGAAACACCTGGCTCATGTTATCTACCTGCGACAATAAATCTGTGGGTTTTCAGGAAACCACATGGCAATCTGTATCGGCAGAGCCGAATACCCTGGATACCAAACAGCCGGGATACCCATGCTGAAAAAGATACTGACAAGCCTGACCCTGCTGACCTGGATTGCTGCCATGCTGGCCGGCCTGTGGTGGTATCAGGCGCGTCATATCCGCCCATTCGATAGCTCGGCTACCCTGTTCGATGGCGCGCTGCTGCAGTTACCCGAAGAGCTTGCCGGACCTGGTCCGCTGCGACTGGTGCATTTTTGGGAACCTGCCTGTCCCTGCAATGCAGGAAACCAGCAGCATCTGGCAGAAATCATGCATGAGTTTGCCGCTGACGTACAGTTCTACCATGTGCAGAAAAAGGGTAGCAAGGGACAGTTGGCCAAACCCCTGCAAGGCATGCAACAAATCCTGCACATGCCCGGCAGCGAGCTGTTACCAGCCAGCCCGGCGGTTGCCATTTTTGATCAGCAGGGCCGGCTGGCCTACTTCGGCCCTTATAGTGAAGGTGCCATCTGTACTTCCAGCAACAGCTTTATCGAACCGGTTCTGCGGGCCTTGCACCAGGGCAGAGCTGTTGCGGCTGCCAACACATTGGCCAGCGGCTGCTTCTGTGACTGGCTTTGATGGTCTACCCGGTTAGTTTCATTGGCAATTTCAGCGTATGAGGCTCCAAAATGACTTTGTCACCTCAGGTTACGGCACCCTGGCTTAAAGCCCCGGCCATTCGAGTTTGGGTTGACTAACCGGCCGCACAGGCCGCTGCCCGCCGCTTATTCCTCTCTAAGCAGCGCGGTTTATGCTACCCTTCCAGATCAGCCTTTTTGTTGTTGCTGTTTATATCGAGAGCAGTTCATGGAACCACATCCCCTACATCAACGCATCCTGCGAGAGCATCACCTGTTTCAGCCGCTGTCCGAGAGTCAGCTGGGCAAGCTCCTTGAAGAGAGTCAGCTGGTCAACCTCGACAAGGATGAATACGTCTTTCGCCAGGGTGACCCTTGCCAGCATTTTGGCTTTGTCATTTCCGGCAGCATCAAGATCTACCGCCTGACCCCGGACGGCCAGGAAAAGGTTTTTGAAGTCATCGGCGATCGCAAGACCTTCGCCGAAGCCATGATGTTCATGGACACCAAAAACTATGTTGCAACGGCCCAGGCAGTTGCCCCGACCCAGTTGTTGCTGCTGTCCAATGCGGCCTACATGGGCCTGATCCGCGAAAACCAGGAGCTGGCCAGCGCACTGCTTGCCGCACTGTCGATCCGTCTGCATACCCGCATCAACGAAATCGAGATCCTGTCGCTGAAAAACGCCACACACAGGGTTATCCGCTATCTGCTGTCGCAGGCACTGCGCTCATGCAGCAGCTGTGACACACCAAGCTTCGAGCTGCCGATTGCCAAGCGTCTGATCGCCGGCCAGCTGTCGATCCAGCCAGAAACTTTCTCGCGCATCATTCATCATCTGAGCCATGAGGGAATCATTCGCGTCGAAGGTCGACTGATCTGCATTCTGGACCGTGACCGGCTGGAAAACTACGAGTAAAGCCGCTACCGCTTGATTGACATCAAGCAGGTCACGACGTGACTGCAGTTATGTTGTCCGTCCGCAATCCATCGTACCAAGGAGTACACAATGGCCGTTTGTCTGTTCTGTCAGGAAGATAACCCGTCCGGTCTGAGCAACTGTGAACACTGCGGAATGGCTCTTCCCAAAGAGCAGGAAAAACGCAAACAGCAGGGACTCAGCCGCTTTGTCTGGTTTGTCATTCTGCTGACCATTTTTTGCGCAATAATGATTGTCTGGCTACCGCGGACACCGCCAGTGGCCGGTTAGGCAACTTACTACCTGCTGCCTGTCACCTGGCGGCGGCTCAGCCGCCGCTGCTATCCAGCTTTTGCTGACAAACAATGCACAGACGCACACCAGGCAGGGCCTGACGCCGGCCTTCCGGGATGGGTTCGCCACATTCATCGCAATATTCAGCACTTTCTCCGCTCGGCAGGAGGCTACGCGCCTTCGTTACGGCATCGTCCAGGGTATCCTGCATCTGTTCGGTAGCGGCATCTTCCGAGCCCCAGCCCTTGGCCATCTCAGCTGTCCTCTTTGCTGTCGTCGGCAGCCTCTGCTGCAGCCTTCAGTTCAGCCTGTTGCTTGTTCCAGGCCGCCAGTTCTTCGTAATAAAAATCCCAGACACAGGGCTCGCATGCGCTTTCGCAGCAATCGTACTCGCCGGGCGGTTCGGGCTTTTCCAGCAGGGTTGCCATGATGATCTCCTGTCAGTATCAAAGATGATTTGCTCCGCACTCGTCTGCAGCAGTAAGGTAGAGCCAGACTGAAACCTGCGGAGGCCCTATCATGTCCGACTCTATTCATTTTGCCGTGCAAAGTCACCCGTTTGCCGCCTTGCTGGTGGCACGGGACGGGCAGGGTGTCTGTGCAATACTGCTCGGCGACAGCACGGACGAGCTGCGTGCCGATCTGAAAAAGCGCTTTCCAAAACAGCAGCTGCTGGAAGACGGAGATGCCCAGACCCTGGCCACAATGAAGCAGGTAGTCGACTTTCTGGAGCGGCCTGATCACGAGCTCAAGCTGAAACTGCACCTGCAGGGTACCGAGTTCCAGATGAAGGTCTGGGAGGTGTTGCAGCATATCCCGCTGGGCAGCACCATGAGTTACAGCGAAGTAGCACGTCGTATCGGCCAGCCCACAGCTGTGCGTGCCGTGGCCCGGGCCGGTGCCAGCAATCCGGTGGCGCTTGCCGTAGCCTGTCACCGGGTGATCCGCAGTGACGGCGGCATCTCCGGCTATCGCTGGGGCGTTGAGCGCAAGCGCAAGCTGCTGGCAATGGAAAAGAAATATGTCGGCAGCGGAAGCTGACCGGCGTAGACACTAGTCCTCGCGAGGCGCGTAGCTGAATACGTCAGCCTGCATCTGCTCCGGCTGCATGCCGTGTTCCACCAGGGCATCCAGGGTGCCATAGACCATGGCCGCTGAACCGCTGGCAACCACCCTGCAGCCGGCAAGATCGGGCATGTCCTTGCTCACCGCCTCATACAGCAGGCCACTGCGGCCGTCCCAGTCTTCATCATGGCTGACCACCTTGTGCAGATGGACGTTTTCCATCTTTTCCCACTTGCTCCAGGCAGCCAGCCAATAGAAGTCCTGCACCTCGCGCGCCCCCCAGTACAGATGGACCTCTGTCGTACTGCCCAGCAAGCGTATCTGCTCGAGAATGCCGTGCATCTGTGCCATGCCGGTACCGGCGGCAATCAGCAGCAGGGGGCGCTGATCAGTACAGTCGACACAGACGTCACCAAAAGGCAGCTGCACGCGAGCCAGCCTGTCCCGCTGCAGCTCGGCCAGCAGTTTCATTGGTGGAGCATTATTGGCCAGAATCTGCAAACGCAGCATGTTGCCTTCAGCCGGAGCCGAGGCAATGGAGTACGGATTGAAGTCGCCACTCTGTGAGGCCAGCATCAGGTACTGCCCCGGCTGATAAGAAACCTCTGCAGCATCCGGCAGCTGCAAGCAAACCTCGTAGACTTCGGCACCCAGACAGTTGATGGCGATAACCGCGCACTCGTGTGTTTTTACTGCGTTTTGTTCCACATTCATTACCTGGCCGACATGCGCGGCCTGTTATA
>CAZKTB010000134.1:0-1846 GCA_964555485.1 uncultured Thiopseudomonas sp.
GCTTCCAGCATGACGCGGGGTTTTTGCGCGGTGGCGGCGCTGTCGAGCCAGGTTTGACCGTCAGCAGCCAGCTGCTGCAGGCCGGGAAACTCGCCGCGCCAGGGAGAGGCCAGAGTGTCGCTCATGCTGCTCAGTTACCCAGTGCTGCCGCGTATTCTTCGGCCTTGAAGCCGACCAGGGTACGGTCGCCAAGGTCCAGTACCGGACGCTTGATCATCGAGGTGTGCTCCAGCAGCAGGCGGATGGCCTTGTCCTGGTCGATGTCCTGTTTGTCGTCATCGCTCAGCCTGCGGTAGGTGGTGCCGCGTTTGTTGAGGATGGTTTCCCAGCCGTGCTCGTTGCACCAGCGCTCCAGCGATTCGCGGTCAATGGCGGTTTTCTTGTAGTCGTGAAAGGCGAACTCGTGACCGTTTTCCTGCAGCCAGGTTTGGGCTTTCTTCATGGTGTCGCAGGCCTTGATGCCATAGATGGTCAGGGTGGTCATGGGATTCTCCGGTAAGGGGTTGTTGGTTGTCCCCCTGGATTCTGCGACTTCGCGCGGAATGACAGTGTGGGGAGTTGCAAAATGGCAGTGTGGGAGTTACGAGAATGACAGCTATAGAATTTGGATCCTATAACTATAAATGCTGTGACGGCGTGCTTTTTGTACGAAGGGGCTGGCTTGGTGCAGGACAAGCCCCTTCACACAATGCGTGTCAGCAATGGGTTCATATCGTCAGAGCGACAGGGCCAGCACAATGCGGTAGATGATGGAGCTCATCATGCTGAGCACACCTACCAGCATGATCACCGGCCCCCAGTGTTTGTCGCGCCAGGTGAAGCCGAAGACCAGGATGATCATGCTGACGATGATAAGCAGGGTCATGATGTTCAGGGAGTTGTCCATTGGAATTCCTTAAAGCCGGGACGAAAATCAGGATGCCGGTGTCTGGCCGGGTGACAGCTGGCTGACCAGGGCTTCCTGCAGTTGCTGGCACAGCTGCGGATCAGACAGTGGCTGGCCGTTGCTGTCGGTGATGAAAAAGACGTCTTCGATGCGTTCGCCCTGGGTGATGATCTTGGCGTTGACCAGTGACAGGCCGAAATCCATGAACACCTTGCCGATGCGGGCCAGCAGGCCGGGGCGGTCGGGCGCGGTGACCTCGACCACGGTAAACGGACGTTGGGCATCGTTGTGGATGTTGACCACGGGAGCAAAGGTGAAGTGCTTGAGCTGGCGCGGTACATGGCGCTGGATCACGTCCGGGTAACGTTCGGGGGTGCGCAGGGTTTCGCTCAGGTGCTGCTGGATGGTGTGGATGCGTTCGGGATCATCGCCAATGCGGCCGCCGTCCGCCTCGAGCACTATGTAGGTGTCGATGGTGAACTGCGAGCTGGAAGTGGTGATGCGCGCCTCGTGCACACTCAGGTTGAGCTGGGCCATGGCGGCGGTGGTTACCGCAAAGAAATCCTGACGGTTGGGGGCGTAGGTGAAGATCTGCGTGCCACCGGCAAAACCGCGCACGCTGGACTCCCGTACCAGCACCAGGGGTTCGGTACTGTCGCCATGATGCAGCATGGCTGCAGTATGCCAGGCCACATCGCCGGTACTGTGGCGCAAAAAGTAGTCGTCGCCCAGTTGTGACCACAGCTTGCGTACCGCCTCGGCATCAGCGCCATCGGCGGTCAGCCAGCTGAGTGCGGTGGTCTGGCGGGTTTCTATCTGTTCTTCACGTTCCAGCGGGTTTTCCAGACCGCGGCGCAGGGCGCGACGGGTCTCGCTGTACAATTGGCGCAGCAGCTGGGCGCGCCAGGAGTTCCATAGCTTGGGGTTGGTGGCATTGATGTCGGCCACGGTCAGCACATA
>CAZKTB010000134.1:1946-4300 GCA_964555485.1 uncultured Thiopseudomonas sp.
AGGCGGGCAATGATGGCACCGGCCAGCGCGAACTTTTCGGCAAAATCGGGGTGGCGCAGTTTGCGCAGGTGCTTGACCACATTGAGGGTATGCGCATCCACGGTATAGATGTGGAACAGGTCGTGCTGCATCTGGCCGACCACGCGGCCGAACTCGGGCAGGTAACGGCCAAGAATGCCGTAACGGTTCATGCGGCGCAGGTTCATATGCACACCCTCGGCACAGCTGAACAGCTCGACGAACAGGCTGGTGTTGCGCGGATCCTGGCGGAAATCGTCATCAATCAGGTGGCGATGGTCGCGTAGCAGACGGATGGTCTCAGAGCGTACGCCTTTCAGCTCCGGGTGCTGGGCCATTAGCACGAATACTTCAAGAATCGCCGAGGGTGTCCGGCTAAACACATAGGGATGGATATGTTCCAGATAGCCGTCACGGATGCGAAAGCGCTCGTTGATGATCAGTGGCGGCTGATGGCTGGAGTCGCGCACGATCTGTTCTTCGAATACTTGGCGGATCAGGTCGCCCAGCTCGGAAATGCCCATTACCGTACGGTAATACTGCTGCATGAAGCCCTCGATGTTGCTTTTCACATCGTCGCTGTCGAAGCCGAACAGCCCGGCCACCTTGGCCTGGTATTCCAGCAGCAGGCGGTCTTCGCTGCGGCCGGCCAGCATGTGCAGGGCATAGCGTACCCGCCACAAAAAGGCACGAGAGCGGGCCAGCAGCTGGTATTCGCCGCCGGTGAGAAAGCCCGGTGCCTCAAGGCTGGCCAGTGTCTGCATGCCGAAGCGGCGACGGGCAATCCACATGATGGTCTGCAGGTCGCGCAGCCCGCCGGGCGAGCTCTTCACATCAGGCTCGAGATTGTATTCGGTGTCGTTATAGCGTTCGTGACGGTTGCTTTGCTCGTCACACTTGCCGAGGAAAAAGTCGCGGCTGCTCCACATGTGCAGCGGACCAATGGCTTCGGCCAGCTGTGCAAACAGCTGCTGGTCACCACGAATAAGGCGGCTTTCCAGCAGGTTGGTGATTACGCTGAGATCATTGGCCGCTTCTTCACGGCACTGTGCCAGCGTACGTACGCTATGGCCGATCTCCAGCCCGAGATCCCACAGGAAGGTGACGAACTGGCTGATGGCATCGGCCAGCGCAGCTTCCGGCTCGTCCTGCAACAGGATCAGCAGATCGATGTCCGAATGGGGGTGCAGCTCGCCACGGCCGTAACCGCCAACTGCCACCAGGGCAACAGCGGTTGCGTGACTTTCCAGACTGTGCTGTTGCCATGCCTGCTCCAGCAACTGGTCAACCACTGCAGTGCGGGCGGCGACCAGCTCATTGATGTCATGGCCGTCGAGAAAACGCTGATCCAGCACCAGGCGGGCATGTTCCAGTGCCTGGCGGAAGACGGTCCAGGACTGTGCGTGACCGCTGAGGCGCTGGCTGAAAGATTTGCTGTCAAACAGCTCAAGATCGGCAGGCATGGGTGTTATCAAGGGCCAACGGCAGGAAAGGTTTCTTCGTTGCGCAGGGTGAAGATTTCGTAGCCGTCAGCGGTCACCACCAGGGTGTGTTCCCACTGTGCGGACAGCTTGCGGTCTTTGGTGATGGCGGTCCAGCCGTCACCCAGCACACGGGTTTCCTTGCGACCCAGGTTGATCATGGGTTCGATGGTGAAGCACATGCCTTCCTTCAGCATCAGACCGGTACCGGCCAGGCCATAGTGCAGAACCTGGGGTTCTTCGTGGAACACGGTACCAATGCCATGACCGCAGAACTCGCGCACTACAGAATAGCCATTGCTTTCGGCATGCTGCTGAATGATGGCGCCGATGTCGCCCAGACGGGTGCCGGGACGCACGATCTCGATGGCCTTGTACATGCACTCCTGGGTGATCTGGCACAGGCGCTGCGCCCACTCGGGTGTTTCGCCAACCAGGAACATCTTGCTGGTATCGCCGTAGTAGCCGTCCTTGATCACGGTGATGTCGATATTGATGATGTCGCCGTTCTTCAGCGGCTTGTCATTGGGAATGCCGTGACACACCACGTGGTTGATCGAGGTGCAGATGGATTTCGGAAAACCGTTGTAGTTAAGCGGCGCGGGAATCGCTTTCTGCACGTCGACAATGTAGTTGTGACACAGGGTGTTCAGCTCATCCGTGGTCACCCCGGCCTGTACGTGCGGTTCGATCATCTCCAGGACTTCAGCGGCCAGACGGCCGGCAATACGCATTTTTTCGATGTCAGCTGGGGTTTTGATGGATACGCTCATTGATTGCCTCTGGGTGATGTTTACAAACAAACGCATATTCTAACAGAAAAGCATGATTATTTCCTGCGGGGCTGTGGCGCAA
>CAZKTB010000135.1:0-4236 GCA_964555485.1 uncultured Thiopseudomonas sp.
CATTGATTACTACGGGATTCGGCGGACATACGGATTTTTGTACAGTAGAAAACACTCTGCTAATCAACTTCCAGTTTGCCAGTTCCCGCAGCCATTTGCGTAGCGACAACTCATGCTGGGCAGAGCCGGATCCTGAACACCTGGCAACGCTAATGCGTCAGCTACACGACGAGGTTCGCAGCAGTTGCGACAAGCTGCAGCAACGAAGATTATCTGGTATCCAACAGGTTCGTGAAACCTATACCTGGCAGGCTGCAGGACAGGCCATTTTGCAAAGCTCCGCCTGGCTGAAGCAGCAGGCCGTGGCGCATAGGTCGCCGCTACGGATGGCCCTGATCAGCTCATGGGAGACGCGCTGCGGTATAGCCGAATATGCTAATAATCTGCTACAACCCGGGCTGCTCAGCGAAGAGATTGAGCTGTCCGTGTACTGCGAGCAACGTACCAAAACAGACTCGGACAATGTCACTGCCAGCTGGGAGGTCGGCAACACAGACTCCGTACTGAGCACACTGGACAGCATTGCAGAAAGTGATGCCGAGACAGTATTCGTACAGCACCATCCCGGGTTTTTCCAGCTAAGCGACTCTATAACGGAAAGCTTTCTGCGACTGCAAGCAGGCGGACGTGTGATAATTCTTGAGCTTCATTCTGTACTACCGCTGCTCCAAGAGCATCGTTTACAGCCCGGCGCAATCAAGAATCTGGCGCAGCTGGATCGAATCGTGGTGCACAAGGTTGAAGACCTCAATTATTTACTGGCGCTGGGATTGTGTAACAACCTGATGTTACTGCCCCTAGGGGTAACAGCACCGCTGGCTACCACTAACAGTCTTGCCAGTCGACAGGAAATGTCGATTGCGGCTGATGACCTGGTACTGGGCTTTTTTGGGTTTGCCCTTGAACACAAGGGTATAGACACCCTGATCAAGGCAATCAAACCTCTCCAGCAGGCAATTGGGCGCAGGGTTCACCTGGTTTCGGTTTCTTCAGAGCTGGACGAGCGCAGCGTCACCTATATCGAGCACTGCCGGCAGCTGGCCGAAAAGCTTGGGGTTACAGATTTTGTGCACTGGCATACCAGTTACCTGCCGATTGAAGAATGCCAAGCACTTCTGGGCTGTGCGGACTACATTCTGTTTCCGTACAAGCATACCCGTGAAAGTGCCAGTGCGGCCGTGACTATCGGCTTGTCTGCACTCAGGCCGGTACTGGTTAGCGAGCAGGATATTTTCTCCGACCTGGCCGAAGTCACTTTCAGAATGCAGGGACATCAGACAGAAGATGTGGTGCAGGCCATTTTGTACCTGCTCAAGCAAGAGCAGGTTGGCAACAAGCTCCAAGAGCATCAGAACAAGTGGCTCAAAAGCCGTGACTGGAACGTATTGTGCGAAAGCCTGCTCCAAACCATTCGCGGCTTGCAAACCAGCCGCAAAATCAGCGCAGCGATTGCTAGCCGGACCCCATAAGGGCAGTCAGGCAGCGGCCTTTGCACAAGGCCTGCTGCCTTGACTCGAGCGGCAGCAATAGTGCTTTTTTGGCCGCACTGTGTGAAAATGCCACCCTTTAAGCTTAAGTTTCACTGCAGGCAATACACACTATGCACCCAGGCAAACCAGTACCCGGCTTTCGCACCGACATCAATGGATTGCGTGCCTGGGCTGTAATCGTTGTATTGTTTTTCCACTTCAAGATCCCCGGCTTTTCTGCCGGCTTTATTGGAGTGGACATTTTTTTTGTCATTTCCGGCTTTTTAATGACCGGAATCATCTTGCGCGGACTGGAACAAGGCAAGTTTTCCCTGTGGCTTTTTTACATGGCAAGGGCACGTCGCATCATTCCCGCACTGCTTCTGCTATTGGTGGTACTTTTGGTACTGGGCTGGTTTTGGCTATCGACAGCAGACTATCGACAGCTAGGCTCCCAATCCGCTTATGCGTTGAGCTTCATTTCGAATATCCAATACTGGCAATCAGCAGGCTATTTTGACAGCGCCGCCCACGAGAAGTGGCTGTTACACACCTGGTCGCTTGGGGTGGAAATGCAGTTCTATCTTCTTTACCCGCTGTTTGTCCTGTTCATGTGGAAAATCTGGCCTGGCATCAAGGCCTTTACCTGGGGTTTGCTGGCAGTTGGTTTGCTTTCGTTCCTGTTGAGTTTGGGAATCAGCAGCAGCAAGCCTGTTGCAGCTTTTTATCTGTTACCAACACGCGGCTGGGAGTTGGCGGCAGGCGGAATCGTTTATCTGCTGGGTCGCCGCTCTTCACAACCCTGGCAACAATACCATCGCACGCTTTATTTTGCGGGCTTGCTGCTATGGCTAATTGGCTTCATTTTGATTGACGGTCATCGTGCCTGGCCATCGGGCTGGGCATTGCTGCCAGTGCTGGGTACAGCGCTGATTATTCTTTCCTGTCAGCATCACTCCCGCTTATTGAACAACTCTCTTGCCCAATGGCTGGGCAGCATTTCATATTCTTTATATCTGTGGCACTGGCCGCTGGTGGTGGCACTGTACTTTATCGGCCTACAGCAACAATGGCCCTGGGTTGCTGGCGGGCTTATGCTCAGTCTCCTGCTGGGACATCTGTCACTCAAACTGGTGGAAAACCCGGTACGCCGAAGTCTGGCTGTCGCCACGATGGGAAAACAGGTAGCTATCCTGTCTGCAACAGGACTAATAATCGGCTGCGGAGCAATAGGTATACGCACACTGGAGCTTCCAACCAGACCACCAGAGAAATACGCTCTTGCCACAGCGGAAAGCACCAACTACGAGCTGCGCAGCAGAGGTGAATGTGCACCGACGAGCAACAACACCTCTCCTGGCTGCATTTACGGTCCCGATGACATTGGGGCCATTCTGATTGGCGATAGCCATGCGCAAAGCAATATCACTGCACTAGAGCAAGCAGGTGCAACCCATGGCAAAGGCACGCTATACCTCGCCAGCAGTGGCTGCAGACCCATACGTGGCTTAAGGTCCAGCGTTGAAACCTCCTGCCATCTTTATAATGAGTGGCTACTGGATGATGAGCTGCCAAAATATGCTGGTAGCGGTATTCCGGTTATTCATATCACCCGCTTGTCCTGGCTCTTCAAGGGCTATAACGAAGACCCAAGCCTGAAGCAGTCTGACTACATTGATACGCTGGTAGAAACCTTTGATGATCCTGGCGCCAACCAAAGGTTCCGTGATGCATTTATCGAAACAGCCTGCTCGATTGCTGCCCATAACCCGCTGTATGTACTACGGCCTATTCCAGAGATGGGTGTCAACGTACCCAGCACCTTGGCAAGCAACATCAGGTTTCGCAACAGCGACCGTGATATCAGAATACCTCTAGGCGAATATCATGAACGCCATGCCTATACCATGGATATGCTGAATGAAGCGGTCGAAAAGTGCGGCATTAAAATACTTGATCCGTTACCGTACCTGTGTGACGAGAAGTACTGCTACGGCTCGCGCAATGGCCGTCCTCTGTATTACGACGATGATCACCTGAGTGAATTCGGAAACAAATATCTGGTTCCGCTGTTTGATCAAGTATTCCAGCCCTAACCGTCAGCAATCCCTACTTGTTTTTTCAACCCGCACCATTGCTGCCAGAAACATTCCAGCCCATATAAAAGGGAGTGATAAATTTTGATATTGGCTATTTTGCGCCCAGTCTGGGCTTATCGTGGGTTTATCCTTGGTAGCGTCAAGCGTGAATTTCAGATCAAATACAGTAATTCAATGCTTGGCGCAGCCTGGACTGTACTACAGCCGCTGTCGATGATTTTGGTTTATACAGTGATCTTTTCCCAAATCATGCAGGCCAGGCTGCCCAACATGGATAGCAAATTTGCTTACAGTATCTATTTGTGCGCTGGCATTTTAACCTGGGGATTATTCACCGAAATAACTACGCGCTCACTGGCCATGTTTCTGGAAAACGCCAACCTGATGAAAAAAATGAGTTTTCCTCGTCTATGTCTGCCAGTAATTGTAGTCAGCAGCGCTTTGTTAAATTTTTCCATCATATTTGTCTTGTTTGTACTGTTTTTGCTGCTGACAGGCAATCTGCCAGGCAGCGCTTTTTTTGCCTTGATCCCGATACTGCTGCTTCTTGTTGCGCTTGCTAGTGGAATGGGTATGGTCCTTGGTGTACTCAATGTATTTTTTCGTGATGTTGGTCAGCTATTCAACATTATTATTACTTTTTGGTTCTGGCTGACGCCCATCGTCTA
>CAZKTB010000136.1:0-4208 GCA_964555485.1 uncultured Thiopseudomonas sp.
GCCTGCTGCACCTGGGCCAGGCCGCGAAACGAGTTCATGATGCCCCAAACGGTACCGAACAGGCCGACATAAGGGCTAGTCGAGCCGACTGTGGCCAGAAACGGCAGGTTTTGCTCAAGGTGCTCTTCCTCGCGGGAAATGGCCACGCGCATGGCTCTGGCGACGCCATCCATGATCGCGCCCGGCTGCATGCCGGGCTGCTGACGCAAACGGGAAAACTCCTTGAAGCCGGCCTGGAAGATGCGCTCGGAGCCATGCAGCTCATGCTTGCCGTTAACTTCGCGATACAGGCGGGACAGGTCAACACCCGACCAGAAGCGCTCCTCGAACTGTTCCAGACCCTTCTTGGCGTTACCCAGAGTGGTGCTGCGCTGAAAAATGATGATCCAGGAAATGACCGAGGCCAACAACAGGGTCAGCATCACCAACTGGACCAACAGGCTGGCATTGCTGACCAGACTCCACATAGACATTGAATCGGCTTGACTGGCGCCCACAGAGGCCTCCCTTAAAGCAAAAGATCGTTTTGAAAGATTGCATGCAATGCAGCCGGCATTGCCACGGGCCTGAAACTGTCGGCAGCAACACTGGCAATGATGAAGCGGCCTTCGCACAGCAGTTGCCCATCACTAGCACGCACTACGCGCTGGACAAACTCCAGCCATGCCCTGCCCAGCTTTTCCACCTGCGCAGTCACCTGCAACTCATCATCCAGCCGCGCCGGCGCATGATAGCGGGTTTGCGCGCTGTGCACGACAAAAAGCAGGTTTTGCGCCGCCAGTTCGTACTGGCTATAGCCCAGCGCCCGCAGGCGTTCGGTGCGCGCCCTTTCCATGAACTTCAGGTAGTTGACGTAATACACCACGCCACCGGCATCTGTGTCTTCGTAGTAGACACGACAAGGCCAGCTAAATTCCGTTGCTGTCATCAAAGATTTCCTGCTGATCGGGTTGACTCAGGTTGCGCGGCACCGGCAGACCGAAATGTAGCCAGGCATGACGGGTCACCACCCGTCCCCGCGGGGTACGCATGATATAGCCCTGCTGGATCAGGTAGGGCTCCAGTACATCCTCAATAGTGTGGCGCTCTTCGCTGATGGCGGCAGCCAGGTTGTCCAGGCCGACCGGTCCACCGTCGAACTTCTCCATCATGGTCAGCAGCAGACGGCGGTCCTGATGATCCAGTCCCAGCTCGTCAACATCCAGCATGTTCAGTGCCTGGTCGGCAATTTCGCGACTGATCTCGCCGGTACCCCGTACCTGGGCAAAGTCGCGTACCCGGCGCAGCAGGCGGTTGGCGATACGAGGCGTACCGCGGGAGCGGCGGGCAATCTCGAAAGCGCCTTCAGCTGCGATCGGCATGCCGAGAATACCGGCAGCCCGCTCGACGATCCGGCTCAGATCATCATGGTTGTAGAACTCCAGCCGCTGCACAATGCCGAAACGATCGCGCAGCGGGTTGGTCAGCATGCCGGCCCTGGTGGTGGCACCAACCAGGGTAAAGGGCGGCAGGTCGAGCTTGATCGAGCGTGCCGCCGGACCTTCGCCAATCATGATGTCGAGCTGGAAGTCCTCCATTGCCGGATACAACACCTCCTCCACCACGGGTGGCAGGCGATGGATTTCGTCAATGAACAGCACATCGCCCTCGTCGAGGTTGGTCAGCAGCGCGGCCAGATCACCGGCCCGCTCCATCACCGGCCCGGAGGTGCTTTTCAGCGAAACCCCCATCTCGGTGGCAATGATGTTGGCCAATGTGGTCTTGCCCAGGCCGGGCGGACCAAAAATCAGTGTATGGTCCAGCGCTTCGCCGCGCTGGCGGGCAGCCTGCATGAACAGCCCCATCTGGTCTCGTACCACCGGCTGGCCGATGTATTCCTCCAGACTGAGCGGGCGGATGGCGCGATCAAATTGCTCTTCGCGCTCTTTGGCGCTGCCGGAAATCAGGCGGTCGGCTTCAATCATGACAGGTACCGGAAAAAGAAATTACTGGCCAAGGCCACGCAGGGCCAGCCGGATCAGGTCTTCACTGCGCAGGTCCTCGGCAAATACCGCACGTATCGCACGACTGGCTTCGGCCGGCTTGAAGCCAAGGCTGACCAGTGCACTGACAGCATCCTGCTCGGCATTGCCGGCCGGCTGCGAAGCACCTTCGCCGGTTCCCTGCATGGGCAGGCTGGCGGGTACATCCCAGTCCTTGAACTTGCCTTTCAGCTCCACCAGCAGGCGCTCGGCAGTACGCTTGCCGACCCCCGGCACCGTGGTCAGCTGCTTGATGTCTTCGGCGTGCACGCAGGCAATCAGCTCTTCGGCACTCATGCCGGACATCAACGCCAGCGCCAGTTTGGGGCCGACACCTTTCAGGCGAATCAGCTCACGGAACATCTGGCGGTCCTGCCTGGTGTAAAAACCGAACAGCAGCTGGGCATCTTCGCGCACTACCAGATGGGTATGCAGCTCCAGCGGCTGGCCGGTGGCCGGCAGCTGGAACAGTGTCGTCATCGGAACTTCCAGCTCGTAGCCGACACCATTGACGTCAAGCGTGATGAAGGGTGGCTGTTTGTCGTACAAAGTGCCACGTAAAAAACCGATCATGAAATTCTCCCTTGCGGCAGGCTGGCCAGACGCAGACGGCCGCCACGTGAGCGCGCACCGGCCAGGTCATGTGCAATCAGTGTCTGGCGGTGATGGGCGTGACAGAGCGCTACGGCAAGGGCGTCCGAGGCATCGATTTGCGGCTTGCTGGTCAGCTTGAGCAGATGCATGACCATCATCTGTACCTGTTCCTTGGCGGCACGGCCGCTACCGACTACGGCAGACTTGATCTGGGTGGCGCTGTATTCGCTGACCTCCAGCCCGGCCCTGGTGCCGGCAACAATGGCGGCGCCACGGGCCTGACCCAGCTTGAGTGCCGAGTCGGCGTTACGTGCCATGAATACCTGCTCGATACCCATCAGGTCGGGCTGATAGAGCTCGATCACCTGGCTGACTCCGGCAAAGACGGCATCGAGCCGTTCAGCCAGCTCGCCCTTGCCGGTGCGGATGCAGCCGGAAGCGACATATTCGCAGCCGCGGCCGGTGTCGCGCACCACACCGTAACCGGTGATGCGCGAGCCGGGGTCGATACCAAGGATCAGGGTCATGGAAAACTCTTACTGGCCAGCGTTAGTGAAAACACGGGCAAGGTAGCACAAAGCACTGTTTATTCATACAGCGCAAAGCCAAGAAACGATTTCAGCGGGAACACACGCAGTGCGAATAACTGGTTTACAACGGTTTAGCCCACACACGCAGTACAGCATGCGCGAGCCGAGCTAGTGATCTCAACCTCATCGCAAGCCTGTTGTGCGAATAAATTCGCACCTACAAACTGTGCGAGCGGGCTTGCCCGCGAGAGCCGCGTCAGGCATACATCTCAGGGGCAAGCCCTTTCGCACAGGGTCCGGGTCTTACAGCTGCTCCATGATCTCGTCAGAGATTTCAGCGTTGGAGTAGACGTTCTGCACGTCATCCAGATCTTCCAGCGCATCAATCAGTTTCATGATTTTTTGCGCGTTTTCCAGATCCAGCTCGGCAGTAGTGCTAGGAATCATCGCCACTTCCGCTTCCTCGGCAGCGAAGCCAGCCTCTTTCAGCGCTTCATTGACGCTGATGAAGTCACCGAACGCGGTCAGAACCTCAACCGAGCCGTCATCGTTGCTGATGACATCATCGGCACCGGCTTCCAGCGCCGCGTCCATCAGGGCTTCTTCATCCACGCCCGGTGCAAACAGGATTTGCCCCTTGCGCTCGAACAGGTAGGCGACCGAGCCGTCGGTACCCAGATTGCCGCCGTGCTTGCTGAAGGCATGACGCACTTCGGCAGCGGTACGGTTGCGGTTGTCGGTCATGGCCTCGACATAGACGGCCACACCAGCGACGCCGTAACCCTCATAGGACAGCTCTTCTACGTTGTCCGCTTCGTTGGTACCTGCACCGCGGGCAACAGCGCGATCAATGGTGTCGCGACTCATGTTGGCGCCCAGCGCCTTGTCCACGGCCAGACGCAGGCGCGGGTTATCCTCAACCACACCACCGCCCTCTTTGGCAGCAACGGTCAGCTCACGAATCAGCTTGGTAAAAATCTTGCCGCGCTGCGCATCCTGACGCGCCTTGCGGTGCTTGATGTTGGCCCATTTGGAATGTCCAGCCATAACAGTTCCTCTTTGT
>CAZKTB010000137.1:0-1280 GCA_964555485.1 uncultured Thiopseudomonas sp.
CCGTCACTGGCCGAGCGTGACCGCTGGCTGGTGCTGAACAAGATCGACCAGCTGCTGGATTGCGAGCGTGAAGAGCGCAAGCAGGCAGTGATCGAGCGTCTGGACTGGAAAGGTCCGGTGTTCATGGTGTCCGCCCTGGACCGGGAAGGCACCAAGGAGCTGAGCCAGGCGATCATGCGCTATCTGGACGAGCGCGACCTGCGCATCGAGGAAGACAGCGAGTATGCCGAATACCTGGCCGATCTTGACCAGCGTATCGAGGACGAAGGCCGTGCCCATCTGCAGGAACTGGATGACCGCCGCGCGCTGAAGCGTGCCGGCATCAAGGCCCAGGAAGAGCAGGACGATGACGACTGGGACGAGGATGACGACGACCAGGCCGAGGTTTTCTACGTTCGCTAGTGCGGTATGGTACATACGGTACAAATGTAGGTTCGAATTTATTCGAACAAAAATGTCCTCCCGGGTTGTGCGAATGAATTCGCACCTACAGGAAGAATGCGCCATGGACAGCCGTCATCACGGGGCAACGGCCGGGTAATGACGATTGTAGGTTCGAATTTATTCGAACAAAACGTCCACCAAAAATGTGCTGATCCATTTGGAAATGCAGGGTAGTAACGTATCGTGTGCGAATGAATTCGCACCTACAGGATGCTTTGAATGCGTGAACAGGTAACACAGGCCCGCCGCTGGGTCATCAAGATCGGTAGTGCCCTGCTGACTGCAGATGGTCGCGGGCTGGACCGTAACGCCATGGCCATCTGGGTACGCCAGATGGTGGCCCTGCGCGAGGCCGGCATTGATCTGGTGCTGGTGTCATCCGGTGCCGTTGCCGCCGGCATGAGCCGGCTGGGCTGGCAGCAGCGTCCGGAAACCATCAACGAATTGCAGGCGGCCGCGGCAATCGGCCAGATGAGTCTGGTCAAGGCCTGGGAAAGCACTTTTGCCGACCACAACGAACGTACCGCACAGATCCTGCTGACCCATGACGACCTGTCCGATCGCAAGCGCTACCTGAACGCTCGTGGCACCCTGACCACGCTGCTCGAGCTGGGCGTGATTCCGGTGATCAACGAAAACGATACAGTGGCCACCGATGAAATCCGTTTTGGTGACAACGACACATTGGCTGCTTTGGTGGCCAACCTGGTGGAGGCCGATCTGCTGGTGATTCTCACCGACCAGGACGCCATGTACGATGCCGATCCGCGCAATAACCCGCAGGCCAAGGTGATTACCCAGGCCCGTGCCGATGATCCGCTGCTGGATGCCGCAGC
>CAZKTB010000137.1:1380-4167 GCA_964555485.1 uncultured Thiopseudomonas sp.
TGCTGGAGGCGATGATGCATAAAACACTGATTCGTTTCATGCTGATCTGCTGCCTTGCCGGTACGGCACAGGCTCAGGACTTCAATGCCCGTGCTGCCAATGCCAAGGGGCAGCAGCCGGCGTTTGCCGGTCAAACCCGCGCACCGCTGCTGCCGGATCACCACCAACTACAGGTACAGGTCATCGCTGACGGGCTGGAACACCCGTGGGGCATGGCCCTGTTGCCGGATGGTGGCTGGCTGGTGACCGAGCGTCCCGGCCGGATGCGGCTGGTTTCCCGGGCAGGCCAGGTCTCAGCTCCTATCGCCGGAATCCCCGCAGTGGATGCCCGTGGTCAGGGTGGCTTGCTGGACGTGGTCATTGCAGATGATTTTCAGCATACCCGCCGCATCTGGTGGAGTTATGCCGAGCAGCGGGCAAAAGAAGGCAATGCGACTGCCGTGGCCACTGCAGTGCTGTCCGGGGATCGTCGCCGGCTGACGGATGTGCGGGTGATCTTCCGGCAAAAACCGGCTTGGCAGTCCAGCGCGCACTTCGGCTCCCGGCTGGTGTTCGATAACGATGGCATGCTGTTCGTCACCACAGGTGACCGCTATCAGGCGCGTGAGCTGGCGCAGGATGTCGGCACCCATATCGGCAAGGTTCTGCGGATCAATCCGCAAGGCGGTGCGGCCGAGGGCAACCCGGTGACCAAAGGTGGCCAGCCGGAAGTCTGGTCGTATGGCCATCGCAATATCCAGTCAGCCGCGCTGGCTCCCGATGGCAGCCTCTGGACGGTCGAGCATGGTGCACGAGGTGGTGATGAGCTGAATCAGCCGCAGCCGGGACGCAATTATGGCTGGCCGGTCATCAGCTATGGTGTGGAGTATTCGGGTCGTGCCATTGGTGACGGCCTGACCGCCCATGAGGGTATGGAGCAGCCGGTGTACTACTGGGATCCGGTCATCGCTCCCAGCGGCATGGCTTTCTACCGGGGTGAGCTATTTGCCGGCTGGCAGGACGATGTGCTGATTGGCGGTCTTGCCAGCCAGTCACTGATTCGCCTAAGGCTCAAGGATGGCCGGGTGGCCGGAGAAGCCCGCTACCTGCAGGGTGAGTAGGGGCGTATCCGTGATGTGGCCATCGCCCCGGATGGCGCCATCATGCTGCTGACGGATGCGGCCAATGGCGCCTTGCTGCGGGTCACGCCGCAAAAGCAGTGACTGATTCCCCGCAGATCAGGAACTCAGCGGCATCCGCCGTTCCAGCCCGAAGCCGCGTTTGCTCATGCGTGGCCCTGGTGCCGCCTGACGGCGCTTGAACTCGTTGCGGTCGATCATGCGTGTTACGCGCTGTACCCAATCGGCATCCAGTCCGGCATCCAGCAGCTGCTGCACGCTGCGGCTTTCTTCCACATACATGCGAACAATCTCGTCCAGCAACGGGTAGGGCGGCAGGCTGTCACTGTCTTCCTGACCGGGGGCCAGCTCGGCGGTGGGCGGACGGGTAATCACCCGTTCGGGAATGGCCGGGCTCAGCGTATTGCGATATTCGGCCAGGCGGTAGGCCAGGGTCTTCGGAATATCCTTGAGCAGGGCATAGCCGCCACACATGTCGCCATACAGTGTGCAATAGCCGATCGCCATTTCGCTCTTGTTGCTGGTGCTCAGCAGCAGGGCACCGGAACGGTTGGATAGCGCCATCAGCAACATGCCGCGACTGCGCGCCTGCAGGTTCTGTTCGGTAGTGTCCTGGGCCGGTGCCGGCCAGTGCTTCAGCAATGGCTGCAGCTGTTCGGCAAAGGGCTCGACCAGAGGGGCCACCGGAGCTACGTGATAAGTCACACCCAGCAAATGAGCCTGCTCGGCGGCATCGTCCTGGCTGATTTGGGCGGTGTAGTGATAGGGCATCATCACTGCGGTAACCTTCCCGGCACCCAGCGCATCCACGGCCAGGGCCAGTACCAGCGCCGAGTCGATACCGCCGGACAAACCTAGCAGCGCGCCATTGAAACCGCAGACTCCGATATAGTCGCGCAGTGCCAGTACCAGCGCCTGCCAGGTCAGCGCCTCGCTGCAGGGCAGGGCAGGCACGACATTATCTGTGGCTGTATCAAGTAGCAGCTGCTGACCGACAAAGCCCTTGGCCAGCTGTCGCAGGCGGCCGCTGCCGTCAAACAGGCAGCTGTGGCCATCGAATACCAGCTCGTCCTGACCGCCTACAGGGTTGACCCTTGCCAGCGGACAACCCAGGCTGCGCGCGCTGGTTGCCAGCTGCTCAAACCGGCCCGGTAGGCAGTCATGCCAGAACTGGTCATCGCCCAGGTTCAGCACCAGTTCCGGCTGGCCCTCGCGCAAGCTATCCTGCAGGGTGCCGTCGTGCACTTCATCACCGATGCAAACTGCCAGGCGCATGCCGCAAAATTCCAGCCATGGGCGATTGTTGCCGGCCGAGAAATAACGCTGGTCATCCAGTGCCGGGTCATTCGGCAGCAGTTGCCGGTTGTAGTTCCAGTGCAGCCGGCCCTGATGAAACAGGCAGGCGCTGCTGTATAGCTTGCCGTCAACGAAGGTTGGCATACCCAGCAGAAAGGCCTGTCGCTGGCTCAGCTCGCACAACTGTGGCAGCAGTGCCTGTACTTCGCTGGCCACATGCGGATAGGCCCAGCGGTCCTGCAAGGCGTGACCGCTCAGGGCCAGAGCGGGGAAAACCAGCAAATCGGCCTGGCCGGCAGAGGTTTCAATGCTGTGACGAATGCTGTTCAGGTTGGCTTGCAGGTCGCCAAGTCGCACCGGAATCTGGGCCAGT
>CAZKTB010000138.1:0-4102 GCA_964555485.1 uncultured Thiopseudomonas sp.
GCGCTGGGTACCTCCTGGAAGGTGGTGGTGATGGCCGAGCTGCTGAGCAGTTCCGACGGAGTCGGCGCGGCACTGGCGGTAACCCGCGCCCAGCTGGATACCTCCGGCACCCTGGCCTGGGTGGTAGCCGTGCTGGCCGCGCTGCTGGCTGCGGAATATCTGCTGCTGGAACCGGTCA
Source organism: uncultured Thiopseudomonas sp. (assembly GCA_964555485.1). Classification (GTDB taxonomy): domain Bacteria; phylum Pseudomonadota; class Gammaproteobacteria; order Pseudomonadales; family Pseudomonadaceae; genus Thiopseudomonas. The sequence continues at coordinate 179 of CAZKTB010000138.1, forward strand.
AGCGACACGTAGAGCGCTGGCGGCAGGAGGAAACTGCATGAAACAGCTGACAATTGACAACCTGTTCCACAAATACGGCATCGTCGAAGTCCTCAACAACATCAGCCTGAGCGTCAGCAGCGGCCAGACACTGGCGCTGGTCGGACCGTCCGGCTGCGGTAAAAGCACATTGCTGCACATCATTGCCGGGCTGCTCACCCAGAGTGAAGGCCGCCTGCAGCAGCCATTCGAGCGGCAGGCCTGCATGTTTCAGTCGCCGCGCCTACTGCCCTGGAAAAGCGCGCTGGACAATATCACCCTGGGCCTGAAGGCCGCCAGGGTCAACCGGCAGGAACGTCATCAGCTCGCAGCCGAACTGGCCGAGCAGCTGGGCCTCGACAGCGAAGACCTGCTCAAGTACCCCCACGAGCTGTCCGGCGGCATGCAAAGCCGGGTGGCACTGGCACGCGCCCTGATTGTTCGGCCCGAACTATTGTTGCTGGACGAGCCTTTTTCGGCGCTGGACATCGGCCTCAAACTGGAGCTGTACCAGCTGCTGCGTCGCCATGTTGAAGACAGTGGCACCACAGTGATCATGATCACTCACGATCTGATGGAAGCCGTACGCCTGGCCGATACCATCCTGATGATGGCGCCGGAACCGGGCCGCATCCTTGCCGAATACCCCATGACCCGCCCCCATGCCGAGCGTGATGACAGCTGGATCTACCAGACCAGTGTCGAGCTGATGCAGGAACCCATGGTGCGACTGGGCTTTGAACTTGATGGTGTCGGCATCAGCCATGCCGACACACCACCACCCGTCAGCCATGGAGGCTGTGCGCCATGACCCTTTACCAGCGTTGCCTGCAGTCTCCTGTACTGCTGTGCAGCTTCCGGCCGTTTTTCATTTTCACTGCCAGCAGCGCAGTGCTGTTCATGGCCTTCTGGCTGCTGGTACTGCAAGGCTGGCTGCCGCTGGCAGAAGTGTCCGGCGGCTGGACCCTGTGGCACGCCCATGAATTGCTGTTCGGCTTTGCCGCTGCCGCCACCGCCGGCTTTGCCCTGACCGCCATTCCCGAATTCACCCATACAGGTTTCATGGCTGCCCGGCCCCTGCTGCACATGAGCCTGCTATGGCTGGCCGCGCGTCTGGCCTATCTGCTGGCGGCCTGGCTGACACCCTGGCCCGCCCTGCTGCTGAACCTTGCGTTCTGGGCCTTTCTACTCTGGCGCATAGTGCCGCCAACCTGGCAGGACCCCGAGCGCCGGCACATCAGCTTTCCGCTGGCAGTACTGGCACTTGCCGTGCTGCAAAGCGGTTTTTTCATCAGTCTGGAGCTGCATGGCACAGCACTGAACTGGCTGTATGCCGCCGCCCACCTGTTCATGGTGCTGATCATCCTGGCCGCCAGCCGGGTGTCGATGAGCGTGGTCAACAACCTGGTCGAGTCCGACCGCAGCATCAGCGATCCGGATGCGGCGGTGTATCTGTCCCGCCCGCCGCGGCGCAACCTGGCCATTGCCAGCATCCTGCTCTGTGCCGTTACCGAACTGATACTGGGCAACAGTGCGGTAACCGGCTGGACCGCACTGGCGGCCATGGCGGCCATCCTGCACCTGCTCAATGACTGGCACGTTGGCCGGCCGCTGTTTCACCGCCTGCCGCTGATGCTGTACGGCAGTTACTGGCTGATGGCACTGGGTTACGGCGCACTGGGCGCGGCCTGGATGGGTGCACCCATTTTGCCGTCAGCGGCACGCCATCTGCTGCTGGCTGGCAGCATGGGGCTAGTGATCTTCACCATCATGTGTATCGTCTCGCGCATCCATTCCGGACTCTGGCTCGATCGCCGGCCCTGGCTACCGCTTGCCGGCCTGTTGCTGGTCGGCGCAGCCATTATGCGGGCGCTGGCCGGCTTCTTTGCCCTGCTGAGCTGGTACAGCTCCTTGCTGGTGTTGTCCGGTCTGCTATGGAGGGCTGCCTTCGGCCTGTTTGCGCTGTATTTCTTCCGGATTCTGTGCAGTTCACGCACTGATGGCCAGCCAGGCTGCGCCGAACCATTACCGGATTTGCCGAAAAAAGCGGCCTGAATCGTCAGCAAACTTGTCCAAAGTAAAGTTTTTGCTAAATAGTATTTTTCATATTCTATCCGCTACAAAACAACACGCAGGCAACACGCTGTTAATAAAAGGAATATTCAAACAGTCAAAGCATGGGCTGTAACTTTGGGTAACCCGTCCGACAAAGCCGATTACATGCATTTAGCTGTACGTCCTGCTACAATTTGCCGCCGTCAGCAGTATCCGTTCAGGCACTGCACTCCCATTGGCCAACCTGAAGAAGAATCCCATGCTACGTAAACTATTCATGTTACTTGCTACCGGGTTGTTCGCAACCCCTGTGCTTGCTAACGAAGCCCAGCATATTGACGCCACCAATACCCTGTGGGGCTATTTGGCGGTCTTTGTCTTTGTCATTGCCTACCTGGTGGTAGTCGGCGAAGAAAAGCTGCAGCTGCGCAAGTCCAAGCCGATGCTGATCGGTGCCGGTCTGATCTGGCTGCTGGTTGGAATTGTCAGCCCGGACCCTGCCGCTACCAAGGAAGCCTTCAGCATCAACTTCCTCGACTTTACCGAGCTGATGCTGTTCCTGCTGGTGGCGATGACCTACATCAATGCCATGGAAGAGCGTCGCACCTTTGATGCTTTGCGTTCATGGATGGTCCGCAAGGGATTCAGCTACCGGACACTGTTCTGGCTGACGGGTGTCATGTCCTTCTTCATCTCGCCAGTCGCGGATAACCTGACTACCGCCCTGCTGATGTGTGCAGTAGTGCTGAAAGTGGCCGAAGGCCAGGGCAAGTTCATTGCCATAGCCTGTATCAATATCGTGGTAGCATCCAACGCCGGTGGCGCATTCAGTCCCTTTGGTGACATCACCACGCTGATGGTATGGCAAGCCGGTCGCGTTGAGTTTCTCGAGTTCTTCGACCTGTTCCTGCCTTCCGTGGTCAACTTCGTGGTTCCAGCGCTGATCATGAACTTCTTCATTCCGTCCGGCAAACCGGAAGCTTATGACGACCAGGTTGTGCTCAAGCGTGGTGCCCGCCGCATCATGGCGCTGTTTCTGCTGACCATTGTTACTGCGGTATTGGGTCACCAGTTCCTGGGCCTGCCACCTGTCTTCGGTATGATGGTTGGTCTGGGTTACCTGCAGGTCTTCGGTTATTTCCTGCGTGTTACCCTGCCCAAGTCCCTGGACAAGAAGCGCAAGCGTGCTGAAGCCAAACACGACGAACAAACCCTCAAGTACCTGGGTAGCGTCGTACCCTTTGACGTCTTCAGCCGTGTTGCCCGTGCCGAGTGGGATACCCTGCTGTTCTTCTACGGTGTTGTTCTCTGCGTAGGCGGTCTGGGTTATCTGGGCTACCTGCAGCTGGTCTCTGTACTGCTGTTTGATGGCCTGGGTGCCAGCTGGGCTGCATTCGGTATCGGCATCATCTCTGCCGTGGTGGACAACATTCCCGTCATGTTTGCCGTACTGGAAATGAACCCCACTATTAGCCATGGCCACTGGCTGCTGGTGACTCTGGCTGCCGGTGTTGGTGGTAGCCTGTTGTCGGTCGGTTCCGCTGCCGGTGTGGCCCTGATGGGTGCCGCCCGTGGTCACTACACCTTCATGAGCCACCTGCGCTGGATGCCAGCCATCTTCCTCGGCTATGTCGCCAGTATGCTGTGCCACCTGTGGCTGGGTCATATCCTGGGCGTGTTCGACGTGTACAACTAAACACACGGGCTGCATGCAACAAGAAAAGGGTGCCAATTGGCACCCTTTTTTTTCGTTTAGGGATGTAATCGCTCTCGTCTCGCATGCAATGGCAGAGTCCTTTGCATGCAGGCCGATATGGATTCTGCGACTGCGCGCACTAGTGTCCGGAATAA
>CAZKTB010000139.1:0-4031 GCA_964555485.1 uncultured Thiopseudomonas sp.
TCTGACGACCGTCCTGGGCGCGCTGGCTGATGCGGGCAGTACGTGCCTCGGTGAGCTCGGCTTCGGTGATCTTGCCATCACCATTCAGGTCAAAGTCGGCAAAGCTCGGCATGTTGGCCTGCATATTACCCTGCATGTTGCCTTGCATATTGCGCTGGTTGCCCATGCGCTGACCCTGGTTGCCGCCTTGTTGCATGCCGCGCTGGCCCTGCTTGTTTTGCATCATGTTCTGGCCTTGCTGTTGCTGGCCCATTTTCTGGCCCTGGCCACGCTGTGTTGCCTGTTCGGCGGCAATGGCCTGGCCGCCAGTGACTGTCAGCAGGGCGGCCAGCAAGGGGGTGATCAAGAATTTCATATCGTTCATGCGTTACTCCCGGCTCGAAAGCCCTTGGTTAATGGTTTTTTTTTTAGTTGTAGCCAGTATGCCAGTGCATGCTTAAGCAAACCTTAAACATTGACTGTGCAGGAGGTTATGGTCAGAACAAGAGAAATAGCAGTGCCGGCAACGGAGAATTTTCGTACCCTGTTGCAGGGCAATCCGGCATGAGGTTGCCTGCGGGGTCGTGCTGCACTGCCATGGCCTTGCGCTGCTATATAAATAACTACAACTAAAAACGAGGAACGCATTTTGTCTTCTTACTATCGTCTGATCAGTCGCACGCTGGATGAGCAGGGTGTGGCGCGCGCCGAGTACGAGCCGACAGAGCACGCCCAGGGGGTGTGGAATCCGCAGGAACAGCACATGGCGCCGGCCACCGGCATCCTGTGTCGCGAGCTGGAACTGTTTTGCCCGCGGCCGGAGTTGCGCACGGCGCGCATCAATCTGGATATCTGGGGCATGATCCACTTTGCGCCTTTCACGGTGGAGACCCGCATGTTGCGTCCAGGCCGTACTATCGAGCTGGTAGAAGTGCGCATGCTGTCCGGTGGACAGACCTGCGTGGTGGCCAATGCCTGGCGTCTGCAAACCTGTGACAGCAGCAAATCGCAGGGGCTGGAAGACCCGTCCATGCCGCTACCTGAAGAGATGCAGGAGTGGCCGGCGTTCAGTGCCTGGGGTGGCGGCTATATCCGCAGCCTGCAGCTGAAGACGAACATTGAGCAGCACCGACCGGGCCATGGCCGGGTGTGGCTGAAGAATGATCTGGAGATGGTTGAGGGCGAGCCGACATCCGCTTTTGTCCGGCTGATGGGCATGGTGGATACCGCCAATGGTGTGGCGGCCAGGGCCATGCCGAACGAGTGGATCTTCCCCAATGTGGACCTGAACATCAGCCTGCTGCGCATGCCGCAGGGCGAGTGGCTGGGGCTGGAAACCCGCCAGCAGTTCGGCAGTGACGGTGTTGGCCTGACCAGCTCGGTGCTGCATGACGAGCTGGGCCCTTTTGGTCGCAGTGAGCAGACGCTGACCATGCGCCGGCCGCGTTAACCAGGGGTATTTTGCCAATGACGCAGGGTGGCGGGCTAATTCTCCATGGCCGTCATCCTGCGTTGTGCAAAGCGCAATCGCAGGATTCATAAAGGCCGAATTCCGCGACTTCACTGCGTTAGGCGCGTAATGGCAGTATTAATGCTGCCCTGGCAACACTGCCTTGCCCTCGTCATTGCTCGTCATCACCCGGCTTTGACCGGGTGAACTCCATAAGCATTGTGCTTGTTTGCCGGAGATCACCGCATCAAGTGCGGTGATGACTATGGGGGCGTCAGTATCTCTCGCAGGTATTGGTAATGACTGACGAACCATGACGATGACCATGGTGATGTCGACCGGGCTGGTACTGAATTTATTGGGTGGTATCGGACTTTGACGGCGTGACATCACGCCCGCGCACCTGCTGCATGATGCTGTAGAGAACGTGCCAGTAGTCGGTGTGGCCGATGTCCAGATCACGATTGAGTATCTGTACCAGGGCCGGAAATACTGGTTCGCGCAATGGGTGGCGGCCGATGTATTTGCCGGTGGACGGACGTACCATCAGCACGCGGTCGGCTCTTGAGTAGAAGTTGCAGACGCGTTCCCGGATCTGCGGCAGTATCTGCTCAAGTTCGCCAAGGCTCAGTGCACGCGCACCACCCATGAAGACCAAGTCACGGATTGGCAGGCTGTTGGCTGGCGTGCCGGCCAGCAGTGCTTCGATCAGCAGCCGTGCACCCAGCGAGTGACCGTACAGGCTGATGCTTTGCAAGTTCGGATAGTACTGGCGGGCATATGTCTGCAGCTCGGGCAGCAGGGCCAGTGCCAGGTTGCGGGTCTGGCTCTTTTTACCGCTGTAATGGCGATAGCCACCAAACGCAGCCACTGCCACACCACGGGCCAGCCCCAGTTTGCTCAGCCCGAAGCTGCCAGCGGCACCCTGCAATACCTTGACCCAGACCTCGCGCATGGAACCCGAGTCCCAGAAGGCAAAGACGGCGTCCTCGTCGTCCGGCAATGCGGGTACGCAGCGCAGCAGCCTGCTGCGGTCACGCTCATCGCTGGCCGACAGATAGCCGTGGACAAACAGATTCAGGTGTTTTGCCTGGTAATTGTTGCCACTGCTGGTGAACTGGAAGGCTTGGTGCATGCCGGGTTTCCATGGGGTCGGGATACAGGGGATTCTAGCCCGAATGGCAGATTCCCGTAACGACCAGCTGTAGGTGCGAATTCATTCGCAGAGCACCGTGCCGGTTATTTTGTTCGAATAAATTCGAACCTGCAGTCGAGAGCTATTTCAGGCACAGGTTGCTGTTGTGGTGAAGATGGGTGGTTGTGGGAGCGGGTTTTGTCCGCGGCCTATGCTCTCAGGGGCAAGCCCCTTCACACAGACAGCTGTTAGCATGTGCAGACCACGCCGGCATGACCGGCACGCATCACAGGAGTAAACATGAATCTTGAACAGCATTTTGCCGGACTGCTGGATAGCCATCAGCCCGATCTGGCCCTGAGCGAGCAGACCTGGGACCGTCGTGCTGACGAGGTCAGCCAGTTCACAGTGTCTGAAGCGGATGTGGCCCTGCAGACGATACTGCAGCACCACGAGCTGGGCGGACAGGCAGTGCTGGAAATCAGCTTTGGCGGTGGCCGCCATCTGCTGGAGTTTGCCCGTCGCGGAGCACGGGTCAGCGGCGTGGAGATTTCCGCCAACATGCTGCGGCATACGCAGGCGAAACTGCAGGCAGCAGGGTTGAGTGATCAGGTAGACAGCTTGTTGCACTCATCCTGGGAGGCGGTCGATTTGCAGCAACAGGGCTGGGAAGGGGCTTTTGATCTGGTGTTCCTCTACATGAGTCCGGCCCTCTCCAGCACAGTCATGCTGCGCAAGGCGCTGGCAGCCAGCCGTAGCGGTTTCTATGTGTGTTCCCATGCGCACCGGGAAGACGCTCTGCTCGGCGAGCTGCAGGACGAGCTGGGACTGGAACGGCGGCCGGTGGGCAGCAAGAGTGCCGATAGCCTCTACAATCTGTTCAATCTGCTGTATCAGTGGGGCTATTTTCCGCAGCTGACATTTGAGGAGCGCAGCAGCACGTCCGGGCATGATCCGGACTATATATTGCAACGCTACGCCAGCTGGCTATGGCGTGATGGCGCCAGCGATGAGCAGTGCCAACAGCTGTTGACACTGCTAAAGAAAAAGTCCGAAGACGGCAAGGTCAGCAGCCGCAGCCGCGATCTGGTTGGCCATCTGTATCTGGACAAGCGGATGCGGCGCTGATCGCTGGTTATTAGTAAGACAGGCCTTTCAGATAGAGGTTGTCGTAGCAGAAGCGGGTAGCTTCCATGAAGCCCTCGCCGCTACCGCAGTCGTAGCGGGTGCCCTTGAACTTGTAGGCCAGTACGCAACCGCGCTGGGCCTGCTTCATCAGCGCATCGGTGATCTGGATCTCGCCGCCCTTGCCCGGCTCGGTTTCCTCGATCAGCTCGAAGATGTCCGGAGTGAGGATATAGCGGCCGATGATCGCCAGGTTGGAGGGTGCATCTTCCGCTTTTGGCTTCTCCACCATGGTGTTGACGCGGAAAATGTCGTCCCGGATCATCTCGCCGGCGATCACGC
>CAZKTB010000140.1:0-4031 GCA_964555485.1 uncultured Thiopseudomonas sp.
CCGGACCAGAGCGGCAGGCGTGATACCGGCAGGCTGAAGCGGGTCAGGTTTTCCAACCAGACACGCGGCTCGGCCAGCAGGCCGGACAATGCCAGTCCGGCGCCAATGGCCAGACTCAGCAGGCATACCAGCGAGCGCAGGTTGCCACCGGCGACCAGCACCAGACTGCGTCCGGTGCAGGCGTTGGCCAGTGCCATGCCGCAGCCGAATAGCAAGCCGCCAAACAGGATCACCGGCAGGGCGGCCCTGTCTTGTACATAAATCGAATCAGCCAGGTCGATGCCGCTGTACCAGGCCAGCAGCTGGCTGCTCAGCACGGCCGAGGCCATGGCCAGGGTGAACGCCTTCAGCTTCAGGCTGTTGCCCTGACGCACATGCACCAGACCACGCAGCAGGCACAGACGGCTCCATTGCAGCAGTGCGCCCAGCAGCAGGCCAAACAGCAGGGTGCCCCACAGCATCAGCTGCTGCGGGGCATCCAACAGGGCTTCGACAAATTCCGGCATTTAGTAACGGGTTCCCCAGGTATCACGTGCAATGGCTTCGTACCAGCCGTGGGCGTAGTCGGCCTCGGCCTTGCGGAATGCCCGTGTGGCATCCAGCGGGCTGACACCGCCGCCGGGCGCGGCCACCAGTGCATTGTTTTCAACACGGTAGACGTCGGCTACGGTAATGCCGTAGTCAGGACCTACCAGGCTGTAGCAGGTGTTGGACCAGGTCGGGTTGACCGGATCGAAACCGGACAGTGAGGCAACAATGGCCGCTGCCACTACCTTGCCCTGGGCGTTGGCGCTGAAGCCGGACTTGGGCATTGGCGCGGCAATGCTGGCATCACCGATCACGTAAACGTCTTTTACCTGTTCGGACTCGAAGGTCTGCGCTTTCACCGGTACCCAGCCACCTTCGTTGGTGACGCCGGCACGTTCGGCGATGATGCCGGCCTTTTGCGGCGGAATCACGTTGAGCACTGAGGCCTTGTGACGGTTGCCGAATTCGGTTTCCACTTCCAGCCGGTTGGCATCGACAAGTACCACCTTGCCGTCGTTGGAGCGGCTGACCCACTCGATGCGGTCGCCATAGAGCTCTTTCCAGCCCTGGGTGAACAGGCCCTGTTTGGAGAAGTTGTCCTTGGCATCGAGAATCAGGATCTTCGACTTGGGCTTGTGCTTGCTCAGGTAGTGGGCAACCAGGCTGGCACGCTCGTAAGGTCCGGGCGGGCAGCGGAAGGGGTTTTCCGGCACGCTCATGACGAAGGTGCCGCCGTCTTCCATTTCTTCCAGCTGGCGGCGCAGCAGAGCGGTTTGCGGGCCGGCCTTCCAGGCATGTGGTGCCAGTTCAGCAGCGGCTTCGTCGTAGCCCTCAATGGCATTCCAGCGGAAGTCGATGCCCGGAGACAGAACCAAACGGTCGTACTGCAGGCTGGTGCCGGTGGAAAGGCGAACTGTATGCGCAACCGGATCCACGTCTTCGGCACGGGCATGGATGACACGCACGCCATAGACCTGCTTGAGCTCGTCGTAGTTGTGCTCGATGGCATTGAGCTTGCGCTCGCCGGCCAGTACCAGGTTGGAAAACGGGCAAGTATGGAAAGTGCGGTTTACCTCTACCAGGGTGACATCGATGGCAGGGTTGAAGCGCTTGATGTATTTGGCTGCGGTGGCGCCGCCAAAGCCGCCGCCAATGACCACTACACGGCCGGCACTGTTGCTGCTGAACGCATTGGTGCTGCAGGCGGAAACCAGAGGCAGCAGGGAAGCAGCGCCCAGACCCTTGAGCAGGGTTCTGCGGCTTAGAGCAAATTTGTTATCGGTGTTTTTCATGTCGGGACCCCATTAACGGCCAAGTTTGGAAAAGTAGTTTGCCAGGGCTGCCAGTTCATCATCGGTATAACCGGCAGCATGACGTGGCATCACAGTGGCTTTGGGGTCTTCACCACGCTTGAAAGCGAGCAGTTGCGACTCAAGTACACCAGCGGGGCGACCGGCAATGACCGGAACTGCACCACCCTGATCACCATCGGTGCCGTGACAGTTGGCGCAAGCGGCGCTGAGTACCTGGATTTGCAGTGAATCGGAAAGGCTGCGAGTTTCGGCTTGTGCTGTGCCGAAGGCCAGGCCGGCGGTAGCAGCCAGCAGCCAGTAGCGGGAGAGTTTTGTTATTTTCATCGTCTTTTACCAGTGAGCAATGCAAGTCAGTGGTGCAGACTATAAACCTGTTTTCTTAAAGCAATAAAGAATATAAAAGCATTGAGCTATTCTTTAATCGAATAAGGTGTCATGAACGGCCACTAACTGATATCAGTTGATGACAGGCTGCCGGACGGCTGTTGCGACGGAAGGATGGTTTTGCGGAGAAAAGGCATGTCGGCCCCTGTGCAAGGGCCGACATGGAGCAGGAATCAGGGCTTTGAGCCGAAGATTTCGACCAGCTGTTCGCCCTGTGGCGCACCTGGATGCAGTTGCAGCATGCCGGTGTCATCCAGATACAGAATCGCTGGTGTGCCGCTGGCGCCGACCTGGCTCATCAGCTGCAGGTTGGTATCCAGCTGGGCTGCCTGCTTGTCGGCAATGGGTTTTTCCTTGGCCGGTGCCTTGCCGCTTTCATTATCGACCATGGCTTTGGTTGGATCCTTGGCCGCCAGGATGTAGGCGGCTTTCTTGCGGCTACCCTCGCCCAGTACACCAACCGGGATATGGCGCAGTTCGATCTTGCCGGACTTCACCCAGGGCTGGGCATCATTCCAGAAGCGTTTGCAGTAGGGACAGTTGGGGTCGGTGAATACATAGATCACCTTGCTGGCGCCGGCCTTGCCTTCACTGGCCCAGTGGGCCTCTTTTTCCAGTTTGTTCCAGACCACCTTGCTTTGCGGGCGGTTGATCTTTTCATCGATTACCGGGCTGGTCAGGTCACTGCCGGCGGCATCCAGCAGGCTGCCGATGATGGCATGCTGCTTGTCACCGGTCAGATAGATGGCCAGAGGACGACCATGATACATGGCGGCATAGCCGCTCAGGCCGCCGGGAGCATCGAAGGTATCCAGGATTTCCACACCTTTATCACGCATGGCTTCGATGGGGGCCGGATAATCCTGGGCCATGGCAAAGCCGGTAATTCCGGTCAGGGCAAGCAGCGCGGCGATACGGGTCAGCTTCATGGTGTTTCCTTTTGCAGATTTGGGGTGTGAACAGAGTCGGAGTCGGGTGCTATCGCGCGCATTGCATGGCGCAGGCTGGCAGTGGAGAGTTCGCCCAGGTGATTGTTTTGCAGGACGCCGTCGGCATCATAAAACAAGGTGGTCGGCAATGACAGGGAACTTACTGCCTGGCCAAGCCTGGCACCACTGTCGAACAGCAGGTTTTCCAGTTGCAGGTCTTGTTGCTCCAGGAAGCGTTCGACTTGCTGCTGGCCTTCACCCTGATTGATGAAAACGAACTCTATATGTGGATTGGCTTGCTGTGCGGCCTGCAACACCGGCATTTCACGCCGGCATGGAGGGCACCAGGTGGCCCAGAGGTTGATCACCAGCGGCTTGCCGCGCAGATCACGCAGCTCGACCGGCTCGCCCTGCAGGTTGCGCATGGCCAGTTCCGGCAGCTGCTGGCTGCTGAGCATGGCGTTCTGGATGGCAAAACCCAGCCCGCAAACGATGAAGCCGGCAACCAGCCCTGAGGTGAGCGGGATGCGCAACAGGGGCTTGCGCCATAGATACCAGGCTGCCCCGGCCAAAGCGGCAGCGATACCGGCGAGCGGCATGAAGCCACCATCGCGGATATCCAGCATGCCGACCAGGTTGCTGCTGTAGCTGTCGAAATAACGTACGACAAAGGCGATGCGGGCAGTGACCACGCCCAATAGCAGCAGGCGGAACAGGACAGGCTCAGGGTCTGCCTTGCGTTTGCGGCCAATCCACCAGCCAATCAGCCAGGCACAGAGCAGGCCAAGATAAAGAATCGCCAGCTGGACCGGAATGGCCAGCGGACCGAGTTTGAGACTAAGCATTGATGGGCTCCACAACCGAAAACTGTCTGCCT
>CAZKTB010000141.1:0-4025 GCA_964555485.1 uncultured Thiopseudomonas sp.
GCTTACTGCATCCACCGGACGGCTACCACTGTTGAGGTCAGCATCAACATAGTCGTCGCCCTTTTTGATTTCACTGATTGTTACTGTCTCAGGACCGTAGTTTTCAATCAGGATAGGGTTGTAGTAACCGGCAAGCACACCGCTTTCAGAGTAGAAAGTTGGCTGCTCTGGCAGTGCACGAGCTACGACCTGACCTTCCAGTCCCTCTTCAGCTATTTTGGCATTGATCTTGTTAACAACATCTGCATAGCTAGTGGAGCCAGTAAGATCAACTGTTATGCTAATTCCAGCACCGTTCAAGGTGAAAGTGAAGCTGTCAAAGCCTTCTACAGGGTTTTCACCGTTAGCGATATTTTCCGCGTTGTTGATAATCAGCACACGACCGTTAATTTCCTCAGCCTCACGGCTCAGGTAGTCCTGGTCGAACAGGGCAGTCATGTTGGACTCTGTCCAAAGAGTGTCTGAGTTACCGGTATACTTCATACCGATAGTCATATCGTCATGAACACTATACTTGCCTTTCTGGTTGCCCAGAATGTTGGTAATCAGCAGGCTGGCATCCGACTCAAAGGAGGTGAACTCGGTTACGCCATTCATGTTCTTGGCGTTCAGAGCGGCGAAATCAAGCTCCACAGGAATAAAAGGAGCGAGGCTGCCAATTGCACTGTCAACCAGACCGTGAACCAGACCGTTCAGCTGTGCATCGACCTTTACAATCTCGATGCTATCGGTGATAGGAGCAGACTCCTTGGGCAAGCTGCCAAGGCTGTAGGAATGCATCAGCTTGGCTTCCAGGGTATCTTCGTTGCTGGAACCACCAACCAGGCGGTCGCCGGAGTTAAGGGTGTTTGCTTCCTGGCCCAGGGCGTTGGCAGCAATATCAGCAATGAAAACGTTCTTCTCGGTAGCGCTGACTTCAAAGTCGCGTGCACTGACGTCCTGACCTACGGTCAGGTAGTGCTCAACGACTGGACCTTCCGGCTCTGGCTCCGGCTCAACAGCGTCACCAACCAGCGCGTCTGCAGCTGCTCTGGCAGCATCAGCATCAGCTTCGGTACGCACTTCGCCCAGACCGTCTTCGTCAAAGGTAGTGGCAGCAACCAGCTCTTCGTCACTCATCTCGGGCAGTTCCAGACCGGAAACGTACTCGGATACAGCCACACGGTTGATAAAGCTGTTCTGGAAGTCGGTACCTTCGTACTGAGGATCCATAATGGAGGCAACCATGTGAGCAACCAGCTCGCCACGGGTCATGTCACCATCCAGCAGGTCGGCCCAGTACTGAATGTCTTCTTCAGCCTGGCCTTCCAGACCTACGGTGTTGGCGTAGATTTGCTTAACAAACTCGAGGTTGTCTGCAGGATAAAAACCTGTACCTTCCTGAGAGTCAATCATTTGCTGAGCGGACTCAGCCAAAGTCACGTCCTGGGCTTGCCAGTGCGCAACACCGTCAACGTCTGCTGCACGATTAAGCAGTGCAACATACAGCTGAGAAATCTCTTTTTGCGTTAATGCCATGTTGGTTATCTCCATAAACTTGTCGAATCTTGGTCTGTCTTGACCAGTTAAGCGCTAGCGACAAACCAGCTCGTGCGGAAAGTTACACGAACGGCTTTGTGATGTCAACCACTGTACTAGCGCTAAAAAGCTTGCCTTGACCATAGTCTGAGGCAGTGCCTCTCCCCCATAAAACGTCTTGACAAACACGCCATATAAAGGCCTTGCTTTCTGACTGCCGACTTCTTACTGGCGGTTGGTTTACTACAGAAGCAAGCCCCGTCCGGCATGATCAACCTTAACACAAACCCTATTGGCAAATACACTTATCTTTACGCTGGCTCCAGAAGGCTGCACCCTGATACTTCAGTATCAAACTGAACACTGTCGTCATTACAAGTGTTCAAGCACCCAACGTTCAAGTTGGTGGTTTCCGGGCAACCGGTTAAATATAGGTGTAAGCTTTCCGCGATCTGCCACTGCATGTCTGGCACACCTTTTATTTGTTGCACGAGTTCGTTTGTATGACCGATAACTTTTACCTTGCCTTTGAAGATCTCCACCGCGGCCCCCGCGAACTGATCAAACAGCGCCTGCAGGTGTATCTACCTTTCGTCACCCCCTTGCTGTCTGTCTATCCGAAAGGGGCTACCATTGACCTGGGGTGCGGCAGGGGCGAGTGGCTTGAGGTTCTGGGCGAGACGGGGTTTTCTCCTGTCGGAGTGGACAGCGATCCCGGCATGTTGCAGGCATGCAGCGCCAGATCATTACCGGCCTTCGAAGAGGATGCCATCGCCTATCTGTCGGGCATCGCCGATGAAAGCCAGGTTGTGGTATCTGCATTTCATGTTGTTGAGCATGTCGCCTTCGATCAGCTCAGGGAGCTGGTCATGCAAGCCATGCGGGTATTGAAGCCTGGCGGACTGCTGATTCTGGAAACACCCAACCCTGAAAATATCGCCGTAGCAACACGACACTTTTATCAAGACCCCACCCACATCAACCCTGTTCCGCCGGCCTTGCTGGAGTTCGTTGTCATGCATGCCGGCTTTTTACGCAGCAAGGTGCTGCGCCTGCAAGAGGCCACAGACTTAGCTACCCGCGAGCACATCGGCATCACCGAGGTACTCAATGGTGTTAGTCCGGACTATTCGGTTGTAGCCCAGAAAGGCGCCACCCCTGATTTGATGACTCTAAATGATGTGGCGTTTTCCAGGGAGTATGGCCTGAGCTTGGATACGCTGACTGCACGATTCGATGCACAGGCAAATGCACTGCGCAAGCAGCTTGCAGCGACGCAGGAGGCAGCACAAAAAGCAACACGGGCCGCCGAGGAAAACTCAAGGCAATGGCAGGCACAACTTGAAGCTGTTTATGGCAGCAGCAGTTGGCGCATTACCCGGCCTTTGCGCTATCTGACCACACAGCTGCGCTCCTTGCGTGCACCAGATGGCATGCTGCATACACTACTGTTAGTAGTGCATGGTCAAGCGATGCGCTGGCCGCTGTTGCGCCACACGGCTATCTGGATGCTAAAACCGTTCCCCTCCCTGACTGCACGCCTGCGGCGAGTTATCCATCCCCAGAGCCCGGAGAGCACTGGTTTTAATGCCAACAGTCCCGTCATGTCTGCTGCAGTGTTGCCGACCAGACCACTGATGCCTGATGCCCTTATGCTGCCCGACAGCAGTCTGCAGCCGGATAGCTGGGTCAGGCTGGTTGGTCATATTGAGGGGCATTACAGCATGGCCATTGTCAATCGGGGGCTGGCCACAGCGCTGAACGAGCTGACCAGCGGGCAATTGAGCTTTATTCCCTACCATGGCGGCCCATATAAAAAGGAGCCAACATTAACTGTCGATCAGAAAGCTGCACTTGGTCAAAGTCTGCAGCGCAGCGTACCCCGGCAGGCATTACAGAACAGCATTTCCATCGTGCACCACTATCCCTTCATTGCCGACCAACTGCCCAGCGGGCAGCGCGGGATGTTTTTCGCATGGGAAGAGACTGCCATTCCAGCCGATACTGTGGATCATATCCAGGCCAGTTTCGATCTGGTTTGGGCTACATCATCATTTGTAAAGCGCACACTATTAAACTCCGGCTGCTCATTACCCGTATTTGTAGTGCCAGAAGGAATTGACCACCTGATAGATGCAGATACTCCGCCCATGGAACGCCCCAGCCTGGCTCCAGGTGCTACCTTCCGCTTTTTACATGTGTCATCGGCATTCGAACGCAAGGGCATCGATGTTTTGCTGAAGGCATACCTGCAAGCCTTCAATTCAAACGACAGGGTTGAGCTATATGTCAAAACCTTCCCCAACCCGCATAATCAGGCAAATGAGCTGCTCGCCCAGCTATCTGCAGGTCATGCCAGTCCGGCACGTGTCATCATTGATGAGCAGCCGCTGGATGATGCTGGCATGCTGGACCTGTATCGCAGCTCGCACGCAATGGTTTTACCAACGCGAGGCGAGGGTTTCAATTTGCCTGCAGCCGAGGCACTGGCTCTTGGGCTACCATTG
>CAZKTB010000142.1:0-1485 GCA_964555485.1 uncultured Thiopseudomonas sp.
CAGCCGCTCGCTGGCCGCCTGTGAGGGTGCCTTGCTGGTGGTGGACGCAGGACAGGGGGTTGAAGCCCAGTCTGTTGCCAACTGCTACACCGCCATCGAGATGGGCCTGGAAGTGATGCCGGTCCTGAACAAGATCGACCTGCCGCAGGCCGAGCCAGAGCGGGTGCAGGAAGAGATCGAGAACGTCATCGGCATTGATGCGACCGATGCGGTGCAGTGCAGTGCCAAGACCGGATTGGGTGTAGAGGATGTCATCGAGCGTCTGATCGAGCAGATCCCGCCACCTGAAGGCCAGACCGAGGGACCATTGCAGGCGCTGATCATCGACTCCTGGTTCGACAACTATCTGGGCGTGGTCTCGCTGGTGCGGGTCAGGCATGGCAAGGTGAAAAAGGGCGACCGTATTCTGGTCAAGTCCACCGGCCAGGTTCACCAGGTTGACAGCGTTGGCGTATTCAATCCCAAACACACTCAGACCGACCATCTGAAGGCCGGAGAGGTGGGCTTCGTGATCGCCGGCATCAAGGACATTCAGGGCGCGCCTGTGGGTGATACCCTGACCCTGTCCAATACGCCTGAAGTGGAAATGCTGCCGGGCTTCCAGCGCATCAAGCCGCAGGTTTATGCCGGCCTGTTCCCGGTCAGCTCGGATGATTTCGAGAACTTCCGTGATGCCCTGGAAAAACTGACCCTCAATGATGCTGCCCTGCAGTACGAGCCGGAAAGCTCCGAAGCACTGGGTTTCGGCTTTCGCATCGGTTTCCTTGGCATGCTGCACATGGAGATCATTCAGGAGCGCCTGGAGCGTGAATACAACCTGGACCTGATCACCACTGCACCTACGGTGGTATTCGAAACCGTACTCAAGAACGGCGACATCCTCTATGTCGACAACCCTTCACGCATGCCGGACCCGACCCTGATCGAGGAAATGCGCGAGCCTATCGTCAAGGCCACCATCCTGGTACCGCAAGAGCACCTGGGCAACGTCATCACCCTCTGTGTCGAGAAGCGTGGCGTACAGGTGAACATGAACTTCCTCGGTTCCCAGGTGCAGGTGATCTACGAGCTGCCGATGAACGAGGTGGTGCTGGACTTCTTTGACCGTCTGAAGTCGGTCAGCCGTGGCTATGCCTCGCTGGAATACAGCTTCGACCGTTTCCAGGTGGCCAACCTGACCCGCCTCGACATGCTGATCAACGGCGACAGAGTGGATGCACTGGCGCTGATCGTGCACCGTGACCAGGCGGCTGCCAAGGGCCGTATCCTTACCGAGAAGATGCGCGAGCTGATTCCGCGCCAGATGTATGATGTCGCCATTCAGGCTGTCATCGGCGGCCAGGTGGTTGCCCGCAGCAACGTCAAGGCGCTGCGCAAGAACGTTCTGGCCAAGTGTTATGGCGGTGACGTCAGCCGTAAAAAGAAACTGCTGGAAAAGCAGAAGGCCGGTAAAAAGCGCATGAAGCAGGTGGGCAACGTGGAAAT
>CAZKTB010000142.1:1585-3966 GCA_964555485.1 uncultured Thiopseudomonas sp.
GTCTTCGTGCTGCGCTCGTTCCTGTTCGAACCGTTCCAGATTCCTTCCGGCTCGATGATTCCGACGCTGCAGGTGGGTGACTTCATTCTGGTCAACAAGTTCTCCTACGGCATCCGCCTGCCGGTGATCGACAAGAAGATCATTCCGCTGGGCGATCCGCAGCGTGGTGACGTGATGGTGTTCAAGTACCCGGAAGATCCGCGCATCAACTACATCAAGCGGGTCATCGGCGTGCCGGGCGACATTGTTACCTATGGCTTTGACAAGCGGCTGTATATCAATGGCAAACAGGTCAGCGAGAGTCCGCTGGGTGAGGAGCCGGGCAGCCTGGGCCGTGCCAGCCTGTACACCGAGGAGCTGGGTGATCACAGCTACCAGATCCGCAAGGAAAACAACCGACGCATGGAGCCGACCCGCGAGTGGGTGGTGCCCGAAGGCCATTACTTCATGCTGGGTGACAACAGGGACAACTCCAAGGACAGTCGCTACTGGAACGACCCGCACATTGCGCCGGAATTCATGGGTATGGTTCCGGACTCATATATTGTTGGCAAAGCATCCCTGATCTGGTTAAGTTGGCCATCACCGAAGAGTGGAAATCTGCCCAACCTTTCCCGTACGGGCTTCATTGAATGAATAGTGGCAATACTGAGGCTGGACCTTTTGCAGAGAGGGACTTATGAATAGAGCAAAACAGCGCGGCATCTCGCTTACCGGTTGGCTGGTTATCCTGATTCTGGGTGGCTTTGTTGCCAGTGTCGGTTTCAAGATCCTGCCCCACTACATGAACAACAGGGCGCTGGATAAAATAATCACCAACGTGGGCCCTGATGCAAGCAGTGGCATTGCCATACGCAATGTTGCCGACTTCCGTAGCTATATCGACAAGAACATGCAGATCAACAGTATCTACAACCTGAAAACAGACGAGATCATGGAGATCAGGACTGAAGGGCGGGACCTGCTTGTCCATCTCAATTATGAAGCGCGGGAGAAGATCCTGAAAAATATCGATCTGGTAGTGTCCTTTGACAAAGAGTATCGGGTGCGTACCCAGTGAGTAATCCGTTAAGCAGCCTGCAGCGCAAGCTGGGCTACGAATTCAGGGACAGCAGCCTGCTGACGCTGGCGCTGACTCACCGCAGCTTTTCCGGGCGCAACAATGAACGCCTGGAATTTCTTGGTGATGCGGTCCTCAACTTCGTTGCCGGCGAGGCGCTGTTCCATCATTTTAACCAGGCGCGGGAAGGACAGCTGTCGCGTCTGCGTGCCCGGCTGGTCAAGGGGGAAACCCTGGCGATCCTGGCCCGGGACATGGACCTGGGCAATTACCTGCGCCTGGGCTCCGGCGAGCTGAAAAGTGGCGGTTTCCGTCGTGAATCGATTCTCGCCGATGCCACCGAAGCCATCATTGGCGCCATCTATCTGGATGGCGGCATGGATGTGGCCCGAGAGCGGGTGCTGGCCTGGCTGGAACAGCAGTTTGCCGGCCTGACCCTGGTGGATACCAACAAGGATTCAAAAACCCGCCTGCAGGAATTCCTGCAGTCGCGCGGCTGCGAATTGCCCGGCTACGAAGTGGTCGATATCCAGGGCGAGCCGCATTGCCGTACCTTTCATGTCGAGTGTGAGGTCAAGCTGCTCGACTATAAAACGCGCGGGCAGGGCGGCAGCCGGCGCATAGCCGAGCAGGTGGCAGCAACAGAAGCCCTTGCAGCCCTTGGCGTTGAAAACGGAAACAATCATGACTGAAGTACAAACCAGCCGTTGCGGTTTTGTTGCCGTGGTCGGCCGGCCCAATGTCGGTAAATCGACCCTGATCAACCATATTCTTGGCCAGAAACTGGCCATTACCTCGCGCAAGCCGCAAACCACCCGTCACAACATGCTCGGCATCAAGACCGAGGATAATGTGCAGGCCATTTACATTGATACCCCCGGCCTGCATAGCGGCGGCCAGACCGCCCTGAACCGCTACATGAACCGCAGTGCGCTCACCGCGCTGCGTGATATCGATGTCTGCGTATTCGTGGTTGACCGCATGCGCTGGACTGAAGAGGACGAACTGGTTTTCGAGCGTATCCGGCATCTGACCTGCCCGATCCTGATTGCCGTCAACAAGGCTGACCGCCTGGAAGACAAGTCGCAGCTGTTGGCGCACCTGCAGTGGCTCAACGAGAAGCTGCCGCAGGCCGAGATCGTACCGATTTCCGCCTTGCACCAGCAGAACCTGGATACGCTGGAGCGCCTGATTGGCGAGCGCCTGCCGGAAAACGAGCACTTTTACCCGGAAGACCAGATCACCGACCGTTCCAGCCGCTTTCTCGCTGCCGAACTGATCCGCGAGAAGATCATGCGTCAGCTGGGTGCCGAATTGCCCT
>CAZKTB010000143.1:0-1966 GCA_964555485.1 uncultured Thiopseudomonas sp.
CAGCTTTGGCCGCGCCAGCAGCGCCTGGGCCAGGCCGAGACGCTGACGCATGCCCTTGGAGTAGGTTTTCACCCTTTCGCCGGCGGCCGCGGTGAGGCCAACCTGTTCCAGCAGGCCAAGCACCTGGTCATGGCCGGCACCTTTCAGGCGGGCGAAGTGGCTGAGGGTTTCGTAACCGGTCAGCTGCGGGTAGAACATGACGTTCTCCGGCAAAAAGCCGATCTGCTGGCGTACCTGCGAATCGCTGGCGTCACCGCCGAGTACGCGGACCTTGCCGCCGCTTTCGCGGATCAGGCCCAGGATCAGGCGTACCGTGGTGGTCTTGCCGGCACCGTTGTGGCCGAACAGGCCCATGATCTCGCCGGCCTGCAGCTGCCAGCTCATGTCATGCAGCACCTTCAGTTTGCCGTAATACTGCTGGACCTGTTCCAGCTCGACAACATTGCTCATGAATCTATTCCTTGCTTCGGCGGCTCTTGCGTCGGCCGCATCAGTGGATGGCTGTCCTGTACGCCCGGATACTTGACCACCGGGAAGGCGCGCTGCACCCAGCGCAACACTTCAATGCCGGGGCTGTGCATCAACAGGCGCACCTGCGGGTAGGTCCAGAGCAGACGGTCGACGTTGTCATTGGGCTCGTAGGGCACATCACCAATGCCGTCGGCATTGCGGTCCCAGCCCAGGTAGTCGCTCCAGTAGTTGCCCTGGCCTTCGTGCGACCATTCCTGGTTGCGCAGGGCCACGTACTTGACCTGCTGCTCGTTGTTGTAGAAGGCATTGTGGTAGATGTGGTTGTCTTCCGAACCTGCGGTCAGGTGCACGCCCATGGCGCTGTTGCCGAAGGTGTTGTCGGCGATGACATTGAACAGCGAGTTGAAAATGAACAGGCCCTTGCCTTCGGTTCCGCTGATGTGACCATCGGCGTCACCCACACCGGACTGTACCGCGGTGACATGGTTGTTGCGCACGGTGGAATAGGTCAGGTAGTTGAGCAAAATGCCGTAGTTGTCATCGTGATCGGAATAGTTGCCCTCGACCGTCAGCTGGCGGCTCTGCATCAGCGCATAGCCGGTACGGGTACGCGTGGTGCGGTTGCCGGTGACCGTGCTGCGGTGGGAGAACATGTAGTGAATACCGTAGCGCAGGTCGTGCAGGTCGTTGTTGGTCAGGTCGTTGTCATTGGCCGCTTCAATATAGATGCCGTCACGCACATGCCAGATCTTGTTGGCATTGATCAGGCAATTCTGGGTGGCAAATACGTGAATGCCGTTGCCGCGGTCGGCCGAGCGCAGCTGTTCGTAACCCTGTACATGGTTGTGTTCCACCCGCACATTGCGCACGGCATCCATCCAGATGCCGAAGCCCGGTCCGTGCAGGCGGTTGTTGATGATCTGTGAATCCTTTGCGGTCCGTTCGATGAAAATGCCGGAATCCATTTCGGTCAGGTCTGCGCCCCAGTTGATCATGTGGCAGCCATCAAAGATGACGCCGGGAGCGCGGATGTTGACGGCGTTTTTCTGGCCCTGGGCATCAAACACTGCCCCTTCCTCACACTCGAAGTGAATGGGCACATCGACCACATAGTTGCCCTTGTATTCACCTTTGGGCAGCTTCCAGTGGGTATCGGAAATCCGCTGCAGCGGCAGCGTTGTTACTGATGTCAGGCTCTGGTCCGCGCCTGGTGGTGCCTTGATCGGAAACAGCTCGATTCCGCGCATCACCTCGGGTACGTCAAAACCCGTCTTGTTTTGTAGTTTGTCGGCCCAGGAGCTCTGGGCAAAACAGGCCACAGCCACACAGGCAAGCCACGTATTGACTGATCGCATACGCTTCCCCGAATGCAGAGGCATTGAAGCCGGAATGTCCGGCTGGCAAGCCAGCCGGACATGAGTACCAGTTAGGCGTTCTTCGCACGAACCTTCATGCGGCCGGCCATTTCCATGTGCAGGGCATGGCAGAACCAGGT
>CAZKTB010000143.1:2066-3962 GCA_964555485.1 uncultured Thiopseudomonas sp.
TCGGCACGGGCAACCGCGCTGGCAAAGAATGGGTCTTTACGGTCCCAGACACGCTTGGTGTTGATCTGGTCGCGACGGATGATGTTGATATCGTGCGGCTCGGCAAAAGCGGGGCCATCGTGTACCAGAATCATCTCTTCACCGGAGATGTCGAACAGCTGGTCGTTCTCGGCACGCAGCGGGCCGGTAGGCAGGAAGCGGTCCTTGGAGAACTTGCTCAGAACCACCAGCCACTTGCCGTCGGCATCACGGGTTTCGCCCAGGGACGCCTGCAGGTGACCCGGCTGATAGTGCACGTCGGACTTCTGCAGGATGTAGTTGACCTTCTCGCCCTTGTAGTGGCGAATGGCGGCATCTACGTTCCACTTCACTACCTGGCTGTCAATGAACAGCGAGGAGTAGGCGTTGCCACGACCGTCAAAGGTGGTGTGCAGCGGACCAAGGCCCAGCTCGGGCTCGGCCACGATGACATCACGCTCGTCGCTCAGCTTGTCGGCGAACAGGTCTGGCAGCATATCCAGTGCGATTACGGATACGGTTGGCGACAGCTTGCCGTTGGCGACCCAGTACTTGCCGTCCGGAGAGGCGTGAATGCCGTGCGGGTTCTTCGGCACTGGTACGTAGCGGGTGTAGGGGCTGTTCTTGCCGTCTTTCTTGCGGCCATCAACCACTGGCACGTCGGAACCCGGCAGGGTGATGTGCTTGCCGGCCTTGACGTCTTCTTCGATCTTGTCCAGGTCAAAGACCACTACCCAGTCACGCTCGTTGCGCATCTGGCCAGCCAGGTCAAAGGCCATTTCGGAGTTGTAGCAGGTGGCACCGGCAAAGCGGCCGGTGTAGTCGGTGGCGGTGTTATCGAGGTTACCGTCAACGATGCACTGCCACACAACATCCATGGTCTCCGCATCCAGCGCGGTGTACATGGTGAAGTGTTCGGCTTCGTCCACTTTCTCGATCAGCTTGCCATCGTTGGGGTGTGGAATGATGAATTCGCCGTTGGCGTAAACACGGGTGGTGCTGGGCACACGCTGACAGTGCAGACCGTGGATCGACTGGGTGTTGGGGATGAAGGTGATCTTGTCAGTTTTCATCACATCCAGACGGATACGGGCAACACGGGTGTTGGCCTTGTCGTTGATGAAAGACCAGCGACCGTCATAGTGGCCATCGGTGCAGGAAGACTGCGGGTGGTGGGTATCACCGTTTTCCCACTCGACGGTCTCGCCGAGCACTTCCTTACTCTCGTTGGTGATGCCCCAACCGGTGGCGGAACAACGGTTGAACACCGGAATACGCATCAGCTCGCGCATGGAAGGAATACCAACGATGCGCACCTCACCGGACTGACCGCCACTCCAGATGCCATAGTACTCGTCCAGTTCGGCCGGGCCTACATGGGCCTTGGCCATGGCATCCTTGGCCGGGCTGGCCACCGCATCACGGCTGGATACGGAGGTACCCACAGCAGTCGCGGCCGCCAGGGTGGCCCCGGTCACCGCTGTTGCACCAAGGAAGCTGCGACGGCTCATGCCGTTCTTTTCCAGTTCCTGAGTTATTTTCTTATCAGTCATTACAGACATCTCCTAGGTTGAGCCCTTTTTCAAGTCAGGGCTTAAGACTCCAGCTGTACAGCCGGGATAACGTTTTCGACCTTTTTGGCAGTCGGCGCCTCCTTGACCCGTTCGCGGCGCTTCTTCTTCGCCACCAGCGGCGGACAACGGTCGTCGTTGTAGTAGGTCACCTGGCAGTCGAGACAGTGGTGACACTCGTTGGCGTTGATGTGGCCGTCCGGATGGATCGCCTGCACCTCGCACTCGACGGCACACAGCTGGCACGGAGTTCCACACTCCTTGCGGCGCTTGAGCCAGTCGAACAGGCGCAGCTGGGTCGGGATCG
>CAZKTB010000144.1:0-1513 GCA_964555485.1 uncultured Thiopseudomonas sp.
TTATTCCCCATCAGCCGGTTTGCTTGGTACGCAGCAGCTTATTCCGTCATCACCGCACTTGATGCGGTGATCTCCTTCAGGCGAGTGAGTTTCTGCCGGAGATCACCCGATCAAGCTGGGTGATGACGGTGCGAGTATGTAGCCCTGCGTTGGTGGGCCTTGTCCGGATAAATCCGGACCTACAATCGATCAGCAGCGCACAGCTGAAGGTGCTCATGTGTTCGTACATGCGGCCTGAAATTTTGTGCACAACGCGGCGGGGCCGCAGAATCCGTGCCCGTATTGAGCCCCAGTCCTACATGCCCAACGCCAAGCTGGTGTAAGATAAGCGAATTTATTGGCGACAGGTAAGCTGCAAACGATGAATATACTGGTGGTGGGCCCCAGCTGGGTGGGCGACATGGTGATGGCGCAAACCCTGTTTATCTGCCTGAAGCAACAGCATCCCGATTGCAATATTGATGTGCTGGCGCCGGACTGGAGCCGGCCGCTGCTCGAGCGCATGCCCGAAGTGCGACAGGCGCTGGGCTTTCCGCTGGGCCATGGTGTGTTTGACCTGGCGACCAGACGCAAGATCGGCAAGGAGCTGAAAGGCCAGTATGACCAGGCCATCCTGCTGCCCAATTCGTTCAAATCCGCACTGACGCCGTTTTTTGCCCGCATTCCAAAACGCACCGGCTGGAAGGGCGAGATGCGCTACGGCCTGCTCAACGATATCCGCATTCTCGACAAAGAGCGCTATCCGCTGATGATCGAGCGCTTCATGGCACTGGCCTACGACAAGAATGCCGAGCTGCCCAAGCCTTACCCGCGCCCCAATCTGGTCGTGGAAGATGACAGCCGCGCTGCGGCCCTCGAAGCCTTTAGCCTGAACACCAATCAGCCAGTACTGGCGCTGTGCCCTGGTGCCGAGTTTGGCGAGGCCAAGCGCTGGCCGGCGGCCCACTATGCGGTTGTGGCCGATCACATGATCCGCCAGGGTTGGCAGGTATGGATCTTCGGCTCGGCCAAGGATCGTCCGGGTGGCGAGGAAATCCGTCAGGCACTGATCCCGGGTTTCCGTGACGAGGTTGCCAACCTGGCTGGTGAAACCAGCATGGCCCAGGCGATTGACCTGATGTCCTGTGCCAGTGCCGCCGTCAGCAACGACTCCGGCCTGATGCATGTGGCTGCGGCGCTGGCGATTCCGCTGGTGGCTGTCTACGGTTCGACCTCGCCCGAGTTCACTCCGCCACTGGCTGAACAGGTGGCCATTGTGCGAACTGGTATCGAGTGCAGTCCGTGCTTTGACCGCACCTGCCGTTTTGGTCATTACGACTGCCTGCGCCTGCTCAAACCACAAATGGTCATGGATGCGCTGGAAAATCTGGTGGGTGTACCTGTGACCCTGCAGGAGCTGGACTGAATGCGCGTTCTGCTGATCAAGACGTCTTCGATGGGAGATGTGATCCACACCTTGCCAGCCCTGACCGATGCGCAAAACGCCATCCCCGGCATCCGCTTTGACTGGGTG
>CAZKTB010000144.1:1613-3948 GCA_964555485.1 uncultured Thiopseudomonas sp.
GTGTCGAGGTGCTGCCCAAGCTCAGGATTGCCGAAGTGGCCAGCTGGCTGGCCGGTGCCCGCGCCTGTGTGGCGGTGGATACCGGGCTTGGACATCTGGCGGCAGCGCTGGATACGCCCTGTATTTCCCTTTACGGTCCGACCCTGCCGAGCAAGGTGGGCGCCTATGGCAAGGGGCAGGTTCACCTGTGTGCCACCGGCCCCCATGCCGGCAAGGGCGACAAGCAGCAGCCCTGTTTTGATGATCTGGACGCGGCGCAAGTGATTGCCGCAATGGAGCTTTTACTGGCTGCAGGAACTGAATAACTCATGCAACTGGCTTTTGTTCTCTACAAGTATTTCCCTTTTGGCGGCCTGCAGCGGGACTTTCTGCGCATTGCGCTGGAATGCCGGCGCCGTGGCCACAAGATCCGTGTCTATACATTGAGCTGGCAGGGGGATATCCCCGAAGCCTTTGATGTGCGCATTGCGCCGGTGCGTGCGCTGCTGAACCATCATAAATATGCCCGCTTTCAGGACTGGTGGCAGGAGGATGTCGCCAACAGTCCGGTTGATCGCGTGGTGGGCTTCAACAAGATGCCCGGGCTGGATGTGTATTACGCCGCCGATGCCTGCTACGAGGAGAAGGCGCAGTCGCAGCGTTCGGCGCTGACCCGCATGAGTGGTCGCTACCGTCATTTTCACGCCTATGAAAAGGCCGTTTTCGAGCCGGAGTCCTCTACCAGAATCCTGATGATTTCCGCGTTGCAGCAACCGATATTTCAGCAGCATTACGGCACTCCGGACGAGCGTTTTCACTTGTTGCCGCCGGGCATCAGCCGTGACCGCATGGCCCCGCCGAATGCGGCCGAGATTCGTGCGATTTTCCGTAGTGAGTTCAAGCTGGCTGCCGATGACTTGCTGGTGCTGCAAATCGGCTCGGGCTTCAAGACCAAGGGGCTGGACCGCAGCCTGAAGGCAGTGGCCAACTTACCCGACTCCTTGCGCAAGCGGGTGCGGATGCTGGTTATCGGCCAGGATGAGCCGAGACCTTTCCTGGTGCAGATCAAGGCGCTGGGTCTGAGCAAGCAGGTCGAGATTCTCAAGGGGCGCGATGATATTCCGCGCTTTCTGCTGGGAGCTGATGTGCTGATCCATCCGGCCTATAACGAAAATACCGGTACCGTGCTGCTGGAGGCGCTAGTGGCCGGCTTGCCGGTACTGGTGACCGATGTTTGTGGCTATGCCCATTACATCGGCGAGGCTGAAGCTGGCGTGGTGCTGGAAAGCCCTTTCAGCCAGCCGGTGCTGGACCGCGCCCTGGCCGGCATGCTGCAGAGCTCGCAACAGCGTGCGCTCTGGTCACAGAATGCATTGCACTATGCAAAGGATGCCGATCTCTACTCCATGCCTGAACGCGCTGCCGACCTGATCCTGGACTGAGTTCGTGTTGCCAGGCCGCTGCTTGAAGCCTCTGTGACGGGCAGAGGTTGTGCGGCTTTGCGACAGCCTGATTCAGCAATTGAGCAAAAAATCAGGTAAACTTGCACGCCACTTATTTTGTCCCCCTGATGCACTGTCACCATGCCAAAAATCTACGAAGAAATTCCGGTCGAACGTCCGGCCACGCCCCTGCTTGACCAGATCGACACGCCGGAACAGCTGCGCGAGCTGGAAGAAGCGGATTTGCGGCAGCTGGCTGACGAGCTGCGGCTGTTTCTGCTGTGGAGCGTAGGGCGTACCGGCGGCCACTTTGCTGCCGGACTTGGCGTGATCGAGCTGACGGTGGCGCTGCACTTTGTCTTTGAAACTCCGGCCGACCGCCTGGTTTGGGACGTTGGCCATCAGGCCTATCCGCACAAGATTTTGACCGGTCGCCGCGACCGCATGCTCAGCATGCGCCAGAAGGGCGGCCTCAGTGCCTTCCCCAAGCGCGACGAAAGCGAATACGACTGCTTTGGTGTCGGTCACTCCAGCACCTCGATCAGTGCCGCACTGGGCATGGCGATTGCCGCCCGTGCCGCTGGTGATCCTCGCAAGCATGTGGCCATTATCGGTGATGGTGCCATGACCGCCGGCATGGCCTTCGAGGCGCTGAACCACGCGCCGGATACCGATGCCGACATGCTGGTGATCCTCAACGACAACGACATGTCGATCTCCAACAACGTTGGCGGCCTGTCGCAGCACCTGGCCAAGCTGATGAGCGGCCGCACCTACACCAGCATGCGCGAGGGCAGCAAACGCATCCTGTCACTGGTGCCGGGTGCCTGGGAGCTGGCGCGCAAAACCGAGGAGCACGCCAAGAACATGATTTCCCCCAGCATCCTGTTCGAGGAGCTGGGCTGGAACTATAT
>CAZKTB010000145.1:0-3944 GCA_964555485.1 uncultured Thiopseudomonas sp.
CAGCACGCTGGCAGTGAAACGACTGCCGGAGGGTACCGGCAGGCCGCAGTGATAACAGGGCTGGGGAGCAGACATCTGGCTGGCTTGCGTATCAGTCCGGCTGCTGCCCGCCCAGCAGCAGCGGCTGGCCGCGGACCAGCTCTTCTTCCTCGAACAGACGCCAGTCGTGGCCGTCCTCGTTGCCGATCAGCTCGACAAAGCGGCGACCCTGGATGTCTTCGGTGAGCAGTCCGCGGTACTGGTTTGCCGCCAGAGCCGGCTGCAGCACGATGCGGCGGTCACGTTCGGGCTGGGTCGGAGAGATCAGGTTGAGCACCAGCTGTTGCGGCTGGCTCAGGCCCTGCAGCTCCAGTAGCACTTCACCACGCTCGCTGTCCAGCTCGATGCGTGCCTGCATGTCCAGCCGGCGGGCCAGATGCTCGCGCTCCAGCGAGGTGTTGATGCCCTTGCCGGCATCGTAGTAGTTATCCACTACCAGACTGACCGGATTATTGATGGCAATGGTCAGTAACGACAGGCCGAGCACTACGGCGAAGCCCAGGATACCCAGGACGAACCAGGCCCAGGGTTCCCTGTACCAGCGGCTGGATGTCTGCTCGGTCTGTTGCATGCTGTGTGTCCTCTGTTAGCGGATGACTGGGCCAATGAAAGTGGATTTTGAGGTGCGCTCAATACGCTCGTCATCCGCGGAGCGGACGGTGAACTGGATCTGGTTGGTACTGGAAGTCAAATCTTCAGGTTCGACCGAGATGGAAACCGGTGACGAAAAGATTTCGCCTGCCTGAACCTTGAAGTTCTGCTTGCTCTCCAGCGTCAGTCCGTTCAGACCGGTGGCCTCGAGGGTATAGGTATGGGCGTGCTGGTCCTTGTTGATGATGCGCAGCAGGTAGACGTTCTCGATGCGGCCCTGCATGTTCTCCCGGTAGGGGATGCGGTCCTTGATCACGTTCAGCTCGACCAGGGTACGGTTGAAGATGGTGTAGCTGAACAGGCTGATCATCACCAGCAGGGCAGCAGCGTAGCCGACCAGACGCGGACGCAGCAGCTTGGTTTTTTCGCCAGCCAGGTTGTGCTCGGTGGTGTAGCGGATCAGGCCTTTCTCATAACCCATCTTGTCCATGACCTCGTCACAGACGTCGATACAGGCGGCACAGCTGACACAGGCGATTTGCAAGCCGTCGCGGATGTCGATGCCGGTCGGGCATACCTGCACGCAAAGGGTACAGTCGATGCAGTCGCCAAGGCCCATGGCCTTGTAGTCGGCGCTTTTCTTGCGCGGGCCACGGTTCTCGCCGCGCTTGGCATCGTAGGAAACGATCAACGTGTCCTTGTCGAACATCACGCTCTGGAAGCGGGAGTAAGGACACATGTGGATGCAGATCTGTTCGCGCAAAAAGCCTGCGGCCAGATAGGTCATCACGGTGAAGAAACCGACCCAGAAATAGGCCCAGCCATGGGCCTGACCGGTCAGCAGGTCTATCGGCAACTCGCGGATCGGCGAGAAATAACCGACAAAGGTAATGCCTGTACCCAGGCCGATCAGCAGCCACAGGCTGTGTTTGGCAAAACGGCGCAGGAATTTTTCCAGCGACATGGGTGCCTTGTCGAGGCGGATGCGCTTGTTGCGGTCACCCTCGGTCACCTTTTCCACCCACATGAAGATCCAGGTCCAGGTGGTTTGCGGACAGGCATAGCCGCACCAGACACGGCCAGCGTAGACGGTGACAAAAAACAGGGCGAATGCGGAAATGATCAGCAGCCAGGACAGCAGCATGAAGTCCTGGGGCCAGAAGGTAGCGCCGAAGACATAGAACTTGCGCTCGGGCAGGTTCCACCAGACGGCCTGACGGCCATCCCAGTTGAGCCAGGCGGTACCAAGGAACAGCAGAAAGAGAAAAGCACCCACATACATGCGTACGGTCCGGAACAGTCCGGTAAAGGCGCGGGTATGGATTTTTTCGCGCTTTTCGTACAGGTCGCCGCTCTTGTTCGGAGGGGTGACATTCTTGACGGGTATTTGTTCGCTCATTTTCAGGCTGTCCTGTTGAATTCACAATGTAACTGGCCGGCGAAAGGCCGGCCAGTTCCGGTTTGATATCCGGCGATATGGTACAGATTACGGGTGGCGGTCTGGTGCGACAAACCGTCACCCGTCAGGGCGGTCATTACTTGACTGCGTCCCTTGACAGTCCATACACATAGGCTGCCAGCAGGTGTACCTTGTCTTCGCCAAGGAACTCCTGTTGCGGCGGCATGACGCCAGTGCGGCCGTAGCGTACGGTCTGCTGGATCTGGGTCAGGCTCTGGCCATAGATCCAGCCGCCAGGGGAGGTCAGGTCAGGCGAGCCCAATGCTGCCATGCCGGTGCCCTCTGGGCCATGACAGGCCACGCAGGTCTGTGAGAATACCTGCTTGCCGTGCTCCAGATCGTAGGTGTCGGCATCTTTCAGTGGCAGGCCGGCCAGCTCGCCACGCACATAGGCAGAGACGTTCTTGACGCCTTCCTCGCCGATCACCTCGCCCCATGCCGGCATGACACCGGTACGGCCGTTGAGGATGGTGGTCTGGATGGTGGCAGCGTCACCGCCCCAGCGCCAGTCCTTGTCGGTCAGGTTGGGGAAGCCGGGTGAACCCTTGGCGTCCGAACCGTGACAGATGGCGCAGTGGTTGGCAAACAGGCGTGCGCCCATTTTCTGTGCATCATCATCCTTGGCTACATCTTCGATGGACATGCTGGCGTATTTGGCGAAGATCGGGCCGTACTTCTCGTCGGCACGGGCGACCTCGCGCTCCCACTGCTTGGCGGAAGTCCAGCCGCCGTCATAGCCGGGCAGCAGGCCTTTCCAGTTGCCCATGCCGGGATAGAGGACCAGATAGCCAACGGCAAACACTACGGTACCGATGTAGAGCATGAACCACCAGCGTGGCAGGGGGTTGTCGTACTCTTCGATGCCGTCATAGACGTGACCCACGGTTTGTTCCGTGGTGTCGGTGTGCTGGCCCTTGCGCGTGGCAAACACCAGCCAGACCAGGGCCACCAGGGTGACCGTGGTCAGGATAACTACATACCAGCTCCAAAATGAAGTCATGGCGATTACTCCTTGGGTTCTTTTGCGGCGTTAGGGGTATCGGATGCGTCATCGGCAAAGGGCAGATTGGCTGCCTCGTCGAAGCTGCTTTTACGCTTGCCGTTGTACGCCCAGAACACCAGGCAGACAAAGGCGACAAAGACCACCAGTGTGCCCAGGCCGCGCAGCATTCCAATTTCCATAACTATTACCGTTTATTCTTGATGGCTGTACCCAGAACCTGCAGGTATGCGACTACAGCTTCCATTTCGGTCTTGCCCTTGACGTTGTCACGGGCGCTGGCGATGTCCTCGTCAGTGTAGGGGACACCCAGAAAGCGCAGGGCTTTCATCTTGGCAGCGGTATCCTTGCCGTCCAGGTGGTTTTCCACCAGCCACGGATAGGATGGCATCTTCGACTCGGGCACTACGTTGCGCGGGTTGTACAGGTGCGCACGGTGCCAGTCATCGGAGTAGCGGCCGCCAACACGGGCCAGGTCCGGACCGGTACGCTTGGAACCCCAGAGGAAGGGGTGGTCGTAGACGCTTTCACCGGCCACGGAGTAGTGGCCGTAGCGCTCGGTCTCGGCACGGAACGGACGGATCATCTGCGAGTGGCAGCCGACGCAGCCTTCGCGGATATAGATGTCACGGCCTTCCAGCTGCAGCGCGGTGTAGGGCTTGAGGCCCTCGACCGGCTCGTTGACCACGTCCTGGAAGAACAGCGGGACAATCTGGGTCAGGCCGCCAATGCTGACAGCGATGACCATGAAGAACGCCAGCAGGCCGACGTTCTTTTCGAGTTTCTCATGACCTTGCATTAGTGTGCTCCTTCTGCGATGCGGGCGTCGCTGATGACGCGGGCATGATCAGTCAG
>CAZKTB010000146.1:0-3931 GCA_964555485.1 uncultured Thiopseudomonas sp.
ATCTGTTTCCGCCCTTGTTCAGGGCTGTTTGTCCGGCATGTCCTTGTGCCGGATCTTGCTGAGAGCGCTCGCTATCGGCATCACTATGAGTCTGGTACCGATCATGGGCTGTGCAGTCATCACTGAAAGTGAAGTTCTGGCTGCAGGTCAGCAGCAGTCTGGTGTCTCTGCCGGCTTTGCCAGACAGCTGGCTGGCGGCATGTTTAACCATTCCTCTTTGCTCTCTGTCAGTCCGGACAGGTCTGGAGAACTGTTGTTTGCCGGGCGGATGCGTACTCTGCAGTACCAGCTGCCGCGTTACTCCACCGATCACCTGTTCGCAGCCGGGCAGGACTTTCATAACGAATTTAAAAGTACAGCAGGTGACGGGCCTACTGGTCAGCTGAACAGCAGCATGGGTGCTGCCCACCATGCCTCCGCTTTTTTTCAGGAGGTTGGCGCCACCCGTTTGGCCAGCAGTTTGCATGACTGGCTTTTGCCAGTCTGCATACAGGTCTGATCACTTCGCTTGGTGGGTTATTATTGTTGGCCGCATTGAGCCGGAACCGCACTGGCCAATACTGAAGTGAGGAGTATCATGCAAATTGTATTAAATGGCGAACCCATGACCATTGTCGAAGGCAGTACAATTGCCGCTCTGTTGCAACAGCTGGAGCTGCAGAACAGGCGCGTTGCCGTTGAACTGAACCAGGACATAGTGGTTCGCAGCGAGCACGAGACAACCCTGCTGAAAGCCGGTGACCGGGTCGAGATCGTGCATGCCATTGGCGGTGGCTGACGTCGGTCAATTAGAATCAGCCCTGCAAACCATTTATCACGCCAACCAGGAATATCCTTGTATGACACAGCCGCTCATTGACCAGCCCTTCGTGCTGGATGGCAAAACCTACCAATCCCGCCTGCTGGTGGGTACCGGAAAGTATCGTGATTTTGAAGAAACCCGCCAGGCCATCGAGGCCTCTGGCGCGGAAATCGTGACTGTCGCCGTGCGTCGTACCAATATCGGCCAGAATAGTGGCGAACCCAATCTGCTTGATGTCATCAGCCCGGATCGCTACACCATCCTGCCCAACACCGCCGGCTGTCACACTGCCGAGGAAGCGGTACGTACCTGTCGCCTGGCGCGCGAACTGCTGGATGGCAAGTCGCTGGTCAAGCTGGAAATCCTGGCCGATGACAAGACCCTGTTTCCCAACGTGGTGGAAACCATCAAGGCCGCCCGCACGCTGGTTGACGAGGGTTTTGCCGTGATGGTGTACACCAGTGACGACCCCATCATTGCCCGCGAGCTTGAAGCCATCGGCTGCATCGCCGTGATGCCGCTGGCCGGCCTGATCGGCAGCGGTCTTGGCATCTGCAACCCCTACAACCTGAAGATCATCCTGGAAGAGGCCAGCGTGCCGGTATTGGTCGATGCCGGTGTGGGTACGGCGTCCGATGCCACCATTGCCATGGAAATGGGTTGTGCCGCGGTATTGATGAACAGTGCCATCGCCCATGCACAGCAGCCGGTACTCATGGCCGAAGCCATGCGTCATGCGGTCATCGCCGGTCGCCAGGCCTATCTGGCCGGCCGCATGCCCAAACGCCTCTATGCAACTGCCTCTTCTCCACTGCAGGGCCTGATCTGACGTGAACGAACAGCAACCGAAAACGGGCGAGCAGCGCCGCGAAATCAAGAGTTTTGTCATGCGCGCCGGCCGCATGACGCCGGGCCAGCAGCGTGGCCTGGATGAAGGCTGGCCGCAGTTTGGGCTGGAGCTGGAAAATGGTCCGCTTGATGCGGCAGGCCTGTTTGGCCGTAGTGTACCGCTGACGCTGGAAATCGGTTTCGGCATGGGCCAGTCGCTGCTGGAAATGGCGGCTGCCGCACCCGAGCAGGACTTCATCGGTGTCGAGGTACACCGGCCGGGCGTGGGCGCGCTGCTCAGCGGTTTGCTGAAGCAGGAGCTAAGCAATGTTCGCGTCTACAGCTGTGATGCTATCGAGGTATTGCGTCAGTGCATTGCGGACAGCAGTCTGGATCGTGTGCTGCTGTATTTTCCCGATCCGTGGCACAAGAGCCGCCATCACAAGCGTCGCATCGTCAACGAGAACTTTGCTGCGCTGGTGTTGCAAAAGCTCAAGCCCGGCGGAATTCTGCACATGGCGACCGACTGGGAGCCCTATGCCGAACACATGCTGGAAGTGATGCAGCAGGCGCCGGGTTATCGCAACCTGTCAGCCAGTGGCGACTGGGTCGAACGACCGGCAGAAAGGCCGGTCACCAAGTTCGAGCGACGCGGTGAGCGGCTGGGACATGGTGTCTGGGATCTGAAGTTTGCCAGGGAGCAATAGCGGCAGAGGGCGTGCACTGGCAAGCGTTGGTTATATTGCCACTTTAAGCAGGAGTGGCCACGCACCAATCAGGTGATGCGCAAAAAAACCGGGACAGGACAGCAGCAGTTAACTGTTGCCCGTCGCAGTGTCCGGATAGAGTGGAACCGGATATGTGACAGGCGATGGTTGATCGTCTGTCACAGGGATCATCAGTAGCGGTCGGCAAAGATGCCAACCAGCACGAACAGCGTCAGCAGCACGGGTGACAGGCTGTAGTTGTTCAGCTGGGCCAGTAGCAGTTTCAGCAGTGGTGTGAGGTAGATCATTACCAGTCCGTAGCCGACGGCACAGACCAGAATGAAAATCAGCGTGCGGAACAGGAAGTTCAGGCTGGCAGTCTGGCGGCGCAGCCAGCCATTCAAGTGCGGACCGGCCAGCACCAGGGTGGCGGCCATCAGCGCCATGCTGATTTCGCCCAGGTGACCACGTGACCATTGCGACAGACTGACAATCCAGCCGGTGAACATATCCATGCAAACTTCTGTGTGGGTATATCAAATAGAGTCGTAACTGTGGTGGGCAGGACCAGTGACAGCATGATCTTGCCAGCTTGCCAACCTGCTTTTCATCCGTCATCCGCGCAGGGTCACAACAATTCGGATTCCTGCCGCTTTGCGCATCCTGTAAGTGCGAATTCATTCGCACAGGATATTTGCTACGGGAGCTACCAAAACGTGCAACCGCAAGGTTCAGTGGCTGTCACGGATTCTGCAGCATCAGCCCCTTTGGGGCAAAGTCATGCATCCGCTTCCAGAAACATCTGCAGCAAATCATTCAGGAACAGCTGCCCGTGAGCGGTAGCTGCCAGGCGTTGCGGGTCGACTGACAGCAAACCACGTTGCTCTGCCTGTTGTCTGGCCTGTTGCAGCACTTCCAGTGGCAGACCGGTACGCTCGCTAAACAGGCTGGCCGGCACACCTGCCGTCAGGCGCAATGCATTCATCAGGAACTCGAACGGCAGCTCGTCATCGCTCAGCAGCTGCTGGCCAGCCAGCTTTGCTTTGCCCTCACGCAGGTAATCGTCCGGCTGACGGGTTTTCCAGTAGCGCTGGATACGTCCGTCGGCGTGACTGATCTTGCCGTGGGCGCCTGCACCTATGCCGAGAAAATCACCAAACTGCCAGTAATTAAGATTGTGCCGTGCCTGTTGCCCATCGCGGGCATGGGCGGATACCTCGTACTGGTGGTAGCCGTGACTGGCCAGCAGCGCCAGACCCTGCTCCTGGATATCCCACAGGCAGTCGTCCTCCGGCAGCTGTGGCGGCTTGCTCCAGTAAACCGTATTGGGCTCGATGGTCAGCTGATACCAAGAGATATGCCCCGGATCGAGTTCCAGTGCCTGCTGCAGATCACTCATGGCTTGCTCCGAGGTCTGACTTGGTAGGCCGTGCATCAGGTCAAGATTGATGTGTTCAAAGCCGGCCTGCCGGGCAATATGTGCCGCGCGCAGGGCTTCGTCACCGTCATGTACCCGCCCAAGTTGCTGCAGGTGCTGGCTGTTGAAGCTTTGCACGCCGATCGACAGCCGGTTGATGCCCAGTTCGCGGTAGGC